>JBFFLX010000103.1:0-12359 GCA_041554435.1 Bacteroidales bacterium | reverse complement strand
TTGTAGGCTGCTACAAAAAGGGTAACCTCGGGTTCATAATTTTCGTCGATATTCTTATTGTTACCAATAAAAAGTCGCTTAAGTTGAACGAGCACAAAAAGCAGGATTCCATACCCCAGATAGGCATAAAATACTATAAAACTCAACAACCAAAATAAAAAGGATAATGTATTCATAATATTAGTTTAATGTCTTAATTATCAAAGAATTTATAATTTTACTCTTTCCCACTTGCCGGTATGTTTATTATATTGTTTCAGCAATTTAGCCGGATTTCCTCCAACTATTGAATAAGGTGGAACATCCTTAGTAACAACACTTCCACCTGCAACTACTGAATGTTTTCCAACTGTAACACCGGCTGTAATAACGGCATTTGCTCCTATCCATACTTCGTCTTCAATAGTAATAAGTTTTGTGGTAACATTTTGATCTGCAATTGGCATATTGATATCCTCGTACACATGATTTAAGGCAGAGCACACAATATTTTGGGCAAACATAATATCATTGCCAATATTAATAGGACCTATAATCACATTACTCATACCCAACCTTGTTCTATCACCAATAAAAACATCACCCACACCATTATTTATAGTTGAGAAATCCTCAATGGTTGAATGTTTTCCAAGGCTAAACTTATTATATGGAAATATATCCATCCTTACTCTGCGGCGTATAAGCGATCCTTTTCCCCGTTTATTTAATATTGGATTTACAAACATTCTAACCCACAAACGTGGCCGTGCTTGATTTTTAGGTGATAAAGCCCAAATAGCTAATTTCTTTAGTTTTTCGTTAGATTTAATTTTATCTGCAAATCCCATTTTATTGATTATTTATTTCTATTTTCAACTAACTCTATATATTTAAAAATTTCGTTAGCATTTGCCTCCCATGTATGACCTCTGGCAAATTTTTCTCTTTCTATTTCCAGTTGAGGTGTATTCTCATCAAGTGCTTTTTGAATATATTCAACATATTCTTCCTTATTTTCAGCTAGATAAGTAAAATCGGCAAAAACGGACATTCCTTCTGTTTTTGTTGCAACAGTTGGTTTACCCATGGCAAGGTATTCATCAATTTTTCTAGGGTAATTGCCAATTGTAACTTCATTAAGCAACTGTGGATTTAGAGCCACATCGAATGAATTCAAATAGGCTGGAAGTTCTTCCATTTTCTTACTTCCAAGAAAATAAACATTACTAAGTTGATGTAATTCGCTTTTTTCAAATGCCTCATCTTCAGGGCCCACTAAAACAACACTCCAGTTTGGTTTTTGTTTTGCTATATGAACAAGAACCTCTATATCCAGACGCAGCGTAAAGAGAACGCCAATATATCCAATTATGGGTCCCTTGATATCTTTAATATCCTTGGGTGCTTCCTTTATTAATTTCTTGTCGAACAGGCTCATATCGCATCCTTGACCTACGTAATATGAGTCAGGGTTGAATTGTTTGGCCTTATTGGCGAGATATGTTGAATTTGCAACAACAACGTCAGCCTTTGCCATAAGTTTCGCTTCTATGCGAATTCCCTGTGCTTTCCAAAAATCTACAGCAACCATATTATCTCTGGTATAATACGCTAATGTTTTGGCGCCGATCATTTCTTTAAGAAAAAAACTTCTAAACATATCAGTATCATTAAAAATGATAATATCTTGGAAATTAAGTTCTTTCAATACTTTATTTACCTCTTTTGCTTGTCGTTTATTATTTATTTTGTTTATAATATCAAATAGCCAGTCTATTTTTAATTGACTGATGGATTCCAGAGTAGTATCCGGATAAAGATTCCAGAAATTATCAGTTACTTTTACTAATTTGTTGGCTTTGCCTTGTCTAATTTCTTTTCTTTTAATGATTAGCGGATCATTTCTTTCTCTCCAGTAAGTAAATCTGTCGATGGGATAGTTTACATATAATACTCTGTTATTTTTTGCAAATTCGTACGAAAGATTGATTACATTACTTCCGATTCGACTATCCATTGCCGCCAAACCAACCACCACTATATCCCTACCTTTAATCATAATAACTATTTTTTGTGATTATTATATATCTCTTTATAGAGTTCTAAAACTTCTTTAGCCATATTTTTCCATGAGAATTTTTCGGCTTGTTTAAGACCTTTTGCAACTAGTTCATCCCTTAAGGTTTTATCATTTTGAATTTCTATTATAGCCTTTGTAATTTCCTCCGGTTTGTGGGGGTCAACAATATAAGCTGCATTCCCGCTAACTTCCGGCATAGATGAAGTATTGGAAGTAATAACAGGCGCACCACAGCGCATTGCTTCAAGCATAGGTATTCCAAAACTCTCTCTTAAAGAAGGATATAAAAATATTTCGCAGAGGTTATAAATGGATGGAAGGTCAGTATTAACAACATATCCAGTCAAAACAATTCTGTCAATTAAGCCCGGATCTCCAATGGAATTCAATATTTTTGTGAGTTCTTGTTTTTCATAATCAAGCATTACCAGATAAACATCTTCACCTGTTTTCTTTAAATACTCGCTAAATGCTTTTAAAGTACCAGGGGTATTTTTTTTAGGGTCGGTATTGCCCAGGAAGAAGAAGAATCTTTCGGGAAGATTATATTTTTCCTTTACTCTATGCAGTTCTTTTTTATCGTTAACAGGTTTAAAATGCTCACTTACACCATTATACACAGCAACCAAACGCTTATCAGTATCAGGGAAACCAAAGAAGTCTTTAATTCTGTTTCTTTCAAAATTTGAAACAGTAATTATTTTATCACTTTTTTTAACAACGGCAGGAACTACATATCTGCGGTACATATTTCCGAATTTCTGATACCATGTTCCTCCTTTCTTAAAAATACTAATTCCTTCAAGATAGATAATATCGTGAAGAGTAACAATTAATGGCATACCTGGGTTTACAGGAGCTGTATTACTGGTACAATGTAGCATATCGCAGCCTTCTTTTTTTGCAGCTTTAGGAAGTGCAAATTGTTCCCATGTAGGGTAGGGGCCTCCGCCAAGTTGAACAATTTTGAAGTTTGCTGTTTCCTTAAGAGTTGCTGTATCTTCATCAGGCTTAACAAATACAACATATTCATTTTCATGATCCAGTTTCTGTAGTTCATTTATTAACTCCAGAGCAACCATGTCCATTCCATGTTTTTTGGTTCGGAAAAGCCTTTGTCCTTCAATTGCTATTTTCATATTAGTATATTATTTTATATTCTCCATTACGAACAGATAGTCTCTATTCAGGTAAAAATTTGATTTGTCAACTTCTGAATGCTTAATAATCCGGTACCCGGCTTTATCTGCAAGTATATCAATGGTTTGAGGAGTTATGAAGTAAAATCCTCCTGCCCAGTATCTATCTTGTACCTTAAATCTATCCCAACCGCCCGGAGTACTTAAATTGGCAGTATGGATAAATACTTTACCATTTTCCTTTAGGACTTTTTTAATTTCTTTAAAATATGCCCATATATTGTGTAAATCCAGGTGAACAAAAACATCGAAACTATATACGGCATCAAACATATTTTTAAACTTCTCAGGAAACCTTGACGAGTTTAAATGCACATATTCTATATTTTCATGAACTGAAAGAGCCTTCGAGGCTTTCTTTAACATGGTTTTAGCCACATCAAATCCATAAAGTTTTTTAACTCTGGGAGCAACTATATTTGCAACTCGTCCACCTCCAATTCCAATTTCGGCAACTACGCTATTATTATTAAGATAATTAAGAAGATATTCTTCCATTATTTTATTTACATCGTCGAGAACTCCCCACTCATTTCCAATAAATTGTAAATATTCTTTTCTTTTATTATCATCGATTTGTTTGTTTTCAACTTCTATGGTTTCCGGATTCCACTTTTTGGCATATTCATCCCAAATTTTAGTATTATACTCCACATTGTCATTTGGAGTAACATCAAGGATATCCTTTATTAAAGTTTTAAATTTAGAAACCATTTTTGCATTAATAAAAAGTACTAATTTACATAATTTATTCTTTAATAGAAAAAATGATAATCTTACTAAAGTAACATTTTATGTTTTACTTCTTTATTATTTTTTTCTTCGACTTTTTTTGGAAAGCATTATAATAATGTTTGGTGTGTATAAATTCTTTATTCGCTCCTTTTATTTTAATTAAAGACAAAAACATGTGGTAAAAGCCAGAAGGTATTTTCATCAAGGCTTTAAATGTTTCGATATTGTACATATATAAAGGAGTGGAAATAATAAATGTTAACAAACATAGTGCAAGCAAAGCGAACCACTCTACAATAATTGCTGTTGTACCTATAAATAGTGATAGAATGCTGGCCATAAATAATATACCCAATAATAATATTCTAGGTATCAGTATAAATTGGACGGCTTTATCGAATAGGTCGAGGTTTCCTTTTAAGATTAAATCTCTGGTTGCCGGAATAAAACTCTTACCGAAAAAGTGAAGTTGAGCAGACAACCATCTTCTTCTTTGACTTGAAAAAACTTTTGCATTAGGCACTTTTTCATCATAAACATATGCGTCGGGCAGATATTCTATTTTTATTTTTTTTTCAAGAGTTAATACTTCTATTTCTTTGTCGAAACCTCCCACAACTTCCACTTTTTTCATCATATTGCAGAAGTATTCATAATCGAAAGCCATAGCAGAGCCAATTAAGGCCGAAGATAAACCTAATACCCTATGGCCTTTTCTGAATATATGATTATTTATTTCCTCACTTGCAGCATCAAGAATTGCGTATGAAGTATCAATGTTTTTTGCTACCCTATGGGCCTGAACAACTTTATTTCCTGCAGAGAATGATGCATTTACCTTTTTAAGGAAGTCTTTTTCCATTAAGTTATCAGCATCTAATATTATTGCAACATCATAGTCTTTGTCGAGAGTACGCAAGGCGGCATTTAAAGCGCGAGATTTAGTACTGAATTCCAATTCAACCACTATTAATCTAATATCCAGAACTTTAAGTTGATCGAGGGTTTCCTGGCGAAAACCATCAGCAACAATAATTGTATCAAAAAGGTGTTTGGGATAGTTTTGTTTTAGTGCTTCTTTTGCAACTTCAACAACAACAGTGTCTTCTTTGTAACCAGGTATAAGAATGGCAAATCTTCTCTGTTTTTCATCTTTAGGTTTTCCCTGTTTGAAATTGAAAAGTCCGGCAACTGCAAATACAAAAATGTATAATGTTGAGAAACTAATGATTATATAAATAATATAGTTGAAATAAAGTAAATAGTTCATAATCATATATTTAGTTTTACAGCATTGGATTTTCGTGTATTTCTGGTGAAAAAATATTCTTTAAATTCCATCCTATTGCTCTATAATAAGCGAAGAAAAGTTTGAATTTAGCTTTTAATAGAAATTTAAACGCATTTTTTGGGATAGCAATGAATAACTGGTACATAAGTCCCAGATAAAAATCTTTGCCATCAATATTTCTACGCATAAAAACGATACGATTCCTATTTTGATAGTAAATTTTCAATGCGCTTAATCTTCCTGTGGAAACAGACTCTTTATGATAAACGAAAGTACTTCCAATATAATAATTTTTATAACCGGCTTTTTTAATTCTGGCACACCAATCGGCTTCTTCATAATACAGAAAGAATATATACGACATCAATCCAATTTCCTTGATAACCCTCATGGGAACTATCATTGCTGCTCCATGAGAATATGCTGTTTCTTTATCTTCCTTGTATTGACCACGATCTTTCTCCCAATAGCCAATAGCAGCATTTCGCATTGTTATTGGATTAATTGGAGTATATCCGGCATATTGAATAGTATCGGGTTGGTAATAAAATTTAATAAGTGGACTTGCTGCACCAATATCCTTATTCTTTTCAAGTTTATTTACTAATGGTTCGAGAAATCCGGGTGGCACTTCAACATCATTATTCAACAACATTACATATTCGCCGCGAGCACGCATTAGTCCAAAATTATTTCCGGCCGCAAAACCATAGTTTATTGGATTTTCAATATAAATGATGTTAGGATATTTTTGTTTAATAATTGATGGATCATCCTCGGTTGAATGATTATCAATAATTATAACCTCAATATTTGGATAAGTAATTTTATTTAATGATTCCAGCAAAGCACAGGTAACGTCAGCTTGATTAAAATTAACCGAAACTATCGAAACTAATGGGAATTTATTTACTGGAGTCATAAACAACTATTTAATTATGTTTTGAATCTTCAACATGATCATGAGTTGTATGAAGAAATTTCTTGCTGGCTCCTTTAATTCTGAATAAGCTTATTATCATTAGAATGAAACCATGCGGGATATTTAGAACCGCTACTAAAGTTTGTTTGTTATAAAATTTAGTTGGTATTGAAATAAAAAGCGAAAAGGCGGTAAGACCAAATAATATACTCCACAATTGATAATCACTATAAAAGAGTTTACTAATCCAGTTTATGGATATAAGGTTGAATATGAGTGAGAATAGTGATACGAGAAATAATACTCCAGCAAGAATAATTCTGGGTGGCATTATCATTTGAATAACTTTATCAAAATAATCGACGTTTCCTTTTGTAATTAACTGCCAAATTCCATCAAAGAAATTACTTCTGAAATAATCTAATTGAGCAGCTATCCATCTTCTTCTCTGATTAACAAATACATCTGATTTTGAGGTTTTTTCATCAAAGATAAGGGCATCGTGGATGTATTCAATTTTATGTCGGTTTCTGATTATTTTTAATTCAACCTCCTTGTCTTCACCAACAGAGTCGACAGTAGCCATGGTAGTTTTAAATAGATGATAGTCCAATGCCATGCCAGAGCCTATGAGGGCTGAAGATAGTCCTAGCACTCTGTGACCTTTTCTAAAAATGTGATTATTTATTTCTTCACTCATAGCATCCAGAATAGCGAAGTTGGCATTTAAATTTTTTGCAGTACGATGGCCTTGAACGGCAGTAAAGCCTCTTTCGAAAGCCATATTCATTTTTAAGAGAACATCGGGCTTCATAACATTATCCGCATCGAGTATCATTGCTACATCATAATCATCCCCAATCCTCTTCATACATAAATTAAGTGCCTTCGATTTTTTACTTACCTCAAATTCAACTACTTCAAGGCGAATTGGCAGTTTTTTTAATCTGTCAAGAGTGCTTTGAGCAAAAGAATCTGCTATAACAATTACTTCGTATTTATCCTTAGGATAATCTTGCTTGGTAGCTTGTTCAGCTACACTTACGATAACGGCATCTTCTTTATAACCAGGGATTAGTACTGCAAACTTTCTGTGCTTACTAATTTCTACATCTTTTCTGTTTTTATAAAACAATCCGAAAATTGAAAATATTAGGATATATAAGGTAGCAAGGCCAAAATAAGTATAAAAAACAATTTCCGTAAAATTGATTATGAATTTAAGTATTTCCATATTATGCCTTTTTTAATTTTGGTATTCCAAAAATTATATTTTTCCTATGTGTAATATTCCACCAAACGGATTTCCAATAAGCAAAAAACAAATCAAAACGACCTCTTGAGATAAAACCAATACTAATTCTTGGTCCCGAAATAAAGTATAAATATACTAAAGTTAAGAATCGGCTTAAGCCTTTTGTATTTCTTCTTGCAAACAAAATACGTCCTCTATTTAAGTAATAGATTTGAAAAGGGCTATCCTTAACTGTTGAAATCGACTCTTTGTGTAACACTAATGATTTGCCTTGATAGAATATTTTATATCCTGCCTTTTCAATATGTGCTGCCCAGTCGTGTTCTTCGTAATAAAGGAAAAATATTTCAGTCATCATTCCAACTTTCTCAATAACATTCATAGGTACTAACATTGCTGCACCAAAAATTGAACCCGTTTCACAAGTTACGTCATACTGTCCCTTATCTATTTCACCAAAACCAATAGCAAAGTTTCTGATTGTAAGCATGTTGAACCTTGTAAAGCCTGCAAATTGCAAGGTATTTTTTGTATGAAAATATTGAATTTTTGGGCTCACCATTCCGATAGTAAGGTCGTTTTCCAATACTTCTACCAATGGTTCAAGAAATCCTTTTTCTACTTCAGTATCATTATTGATAAATAACACATATTTACCTTTACAGTGGGGCAGGGCAAGATTATTTCCTCCAGCGAAACCAAGGTTTTTATCACTTTTTATTAAATTTATATAAGGAAATTGATCTTTTAAACTATCAGAATCATCAATAGGTGATGCATTGTCAACAACAAATATCTCTGTATTTGAATATGTAATTTTGCTCATGGAGGTTAAGAATTCTGCAGTTACCTTTGTTTGATTGTAGTTAACAGTAACAACAGATACTAAAGGCAGATTAGTTGATTTTTTCTCCATGATAAAATGTTATGTTTTGGTAAATAATGAGGTTGGAACAATGTCGTTCTCCTTAAGGTAATCGTATTCCCTGTCGAGTTGTTGGGCCATAAACACAAAAGCCCAGCTTAAGTAAACAATTGGTCCGGTTGGAATTTGTCCGAGCACACCATTACCATAACTAGCCCCCATAATTCCTGCGAAGCCAGCATGTAAGGCCCCTAGTATTCCGACTAGTTCTGGGTTTCTAGTCCTAAATAATATTAAATAGAATCCTTTAACTATTATATATGAGAGAATAAATACATGAATAAAAAGTCCAATTATTCCAGTTTCGGCCCAAATTTGAACATACCAGCTATCGGTTGCCACATTTGCCAGAAATCCCTGAGGTGAAAACCTTTGTCCCCAGTTACCGGCACTACCTACGCCACCACCAATGGGTTTGTTGGCAAGATAATCTTTAAGTATTGCCCGGTTATCCAGTCGAACCTGATACGATGCATCTGTCGATGGACGGAATGCAGTCCGCATTCGGGCAATGTTATAATTACTTTCCCCAATATAAGTATGAGCAAAAAATACATAGATTATGGCCATCAAGGCACCACCGATTATCATCACTCTAATATTTTTGCGAAGAATCATATATACCAATCCCCCAAGCATTGGTACTATCATTGCACCTCGGGTACCAGATAAAAACATTCCCCAAATACCCAATATCCCCATGGTAATAAAGAAAATTTTATTCCTTAAACCTTTTATGGTTGTGGCTACTAATATACCAACAACACCTGCTGCTGCCTGGGCTGCACCGAATTGACCGGCATCAGAGAAGAATGAAAATATTCTTAATTTACCAAGGATTATGTGAGTAACTCCTCCTATAGTATCTATCCAATATTGTTCAGCGTAATCAAGTCCAATATATTTTTGTTTTAAACCAACAATGGTAGCTAAAATTGTAAATACACCCCATAAATATAAGAACCCCATCATATATCGCAATCTGTTAAAAGTAAACAGAGCAATCGGAAGTAACAGAAGAGGATAAAGAGCAACACCACGCATTGCATAAAACCATGCTGTACGGCTAAGTGCCTGAGGATTACCAAGTTCCATAACGATATACAAGAACCAAAAGAATAGTAAATAAATAATATCTCGGTTTATTTGCTGGAAATCTATTTTTATGTTGAAATATTTAAAGAAAAAACCTAATAGTGTTATTACTAAAAAGCCGTCTATGGTCAGTCCCAGAGGAACATTCTGAATATAGCGAGTTAATCCAATAGCAATAAATGAAAATACAAGAAGTGTATAAATTCCAACCGGAGGGTTATTAAATACTCTGTTTAGAAAAAATAAAACAGGTAGCATAGCAACAATCATTACAGCAATTTTAACGCCGCCTTTGGCAATTATAACTCCCGCAACTACCGCCACCATAAATAAAATGGCAATAACTAAAGGATGTTCTAATTTATGTGCACCACGTTTGCGCTTCAATGATTCAAGCATTCTATATTTTGATTTATGCAATAAAAATAAAAAAAATTATTAACTATGTCTTGCAAATACCTTGGAAATAAATACGCTAAAAAATGAAATCCCTTCGGTGAAAATATTTTTGAATTTCAAATCAAGTTCTTTGTTTAAGTAATTGAAACCCACTAATATACCAATTATTGAAAATAAAAGTGTTACTACCGCTACTAACTCAAGAACCGTAATATTTGTATAGTCTGCAATTAGTTTAATGAAAGTATCAATATTTTCAATTCCCGTAAATAATAAGGAAAAGCCTGTTAATAATAAAACAATATAATAAATGCCAAATACCATAATTCCATCACCAATAATATTTGCCAAAGTCATATATATTACCTTTATAAAGTTTTGTTTAGGCATATTAACACTATCGAGAGCAACACCGGTAAGCCTGTCGATAGGCAGTAGCAGACCATAGAAACAAAATATTCGAAATATTCCTGCGGTTTGAGTATATTCAGGTCCACCTAATATTGTAACAAATTCTTCAGCGAAAATGAAACAAAATATCATCACCGGAATTAACATATATAATAAACCACCAGCATTTTGGTAATACAATCGTTTTACTTCTTCTTTTTTTCCTTCGATACTTGCTTTTGACATTCCCGGAAAGGCTGTCATAGCATAACTTCTAACCGGTATTTCAATAATTTCAGTAAGTTTAAGTGGGATGCTATATAATGCAACAGCAGTAGTACCCAGAAAAGGACTTAATCCAATAATAAAAGTATCAGCGCTTTTAAGAAGATTACTTCCAATTAATGTTCCTGTAGTATATTTTCCAAAGTTTAAAATTATTTTATTAGTAGTTTTTTTTGCATGAAATATATACCTAATACCATCCCAATTAAAAATCATTGATATTAAAGACGTTATAAGTGCTGTGATAATATATACCCATGTTATTTCCAATAAACCCAGTTTAAGATAAAAGTAGTTTATCAATAGAAATATCATAAATATTCCAACATTTATTATTCTTATTAGAAGAATTAAATCAAAACGAAGTCGAGCTTGAAGAACAGACAGTGCATTATTAAAAGGCAAATTGATTATTGCAAATAGGGGGAACCATTCAAAAAATAAGGAAAAGCCTGAATCAGCAATATTTTCCTTAAAATAGTATCTTATAATTATTGTAATTGCAATTAAGATAATTGAACTAATGAAATTGATTAAATAATTTGAACCAATAAGTTTTTTGCCCTCTTCTTTGTTTGCCCCGGATAAGAATCGAACCATTGCAGTTCTGGTTATTCCAAAACGTAACATATCAAGAAAGTTAGCCGTTGTAAGAAAGAGCACCCATTTACCAAAATCGTCGGTTGGTAAACTACGTACCAAAACCATAAAACTAAAAAAAGCAAGAACAGCAACCAAACCATTATTTGCTAAAGAAAGAAAATTGTTATTCTTTAGTATTTTAGTTACTAAATTCGCCACCTTAGTTAATCCTCCTTTTTAATTTTTATCTTATACTTTAAGGGATAGTTAAGAATTTTTTTAATACTCTTAATTGCAGCCTGACGTTTTGTTTTTGGAATAGATGTCAGTAAGTCTTCGAGATTATATAACTCAACCTCATTAAGAATTATTACTGGCTCTACTTTTGCTGAGGTCTTAAATGTTTCCAGTGCATTTTTATCTGCCGACTGTATACTAGCTGCTGCAGAAACCACTAATAGTATACTATCAGCTTCACCAATAAATTTTAAAGGATATGTATTGTATACTATTGAAGGTAATTCTACAAATATGTAGTCATAATCATAATTTTCCTTACGAATACATTTAGCATTAAGGAGTTGAGGAACTGTTTCTAAATCAATAAAATCGTTCCCAATCTTATAAGTGTATGAATAATTGTAATCTTCTTCAATTTTTGAAATGTCATCAACTTTACTATAATTGGCAAAAAGTATGTTTTGGCCCATATCCCTGAGTCGATTTGCAATTTTTTGACCAATTAAAGTTTTACCCATTTTATCCTGAGTTGAAACAAGCAAGATTATTTTTGGTTTCTTATCTACATCAGAGCCTTTCTCGAAACCGAGTTTGATATTTTGTATAATCATATCAATCAGTCGATTGGTAATCATAGCAAGTTCCCTTGCTTGTGATTTAGAACCAATGCTGGGATATGCACCAGCCAATTGAAGTTTTGTTTCGTATTTAACTTTATTTGGACTTCTAACAGAAGAGTCGAAATATTCGAGGATTAAGATAGTAAATGCTACTAGTATTAATCCAAACATGAAGGCCGCGGCAATTAAAATTTTTGTTTTGGATGCCTTAGGTGAAATAGGGAAGAATGCAGGATCCACAATCTTGATGTTTGTAGACATATCAAGTCGTTGCTGCTTCATTTTTGCAGCATTTAAACTCCTTAATAATTCCAGATAAGATTGTTCTGCTACTTTAATTTCACGTTCTATACGCTTTA
>JBFFLX010000102.1:0-12591 GCA_041554435.1 Bacteroidales bacterium | reverse complement strand
TTCAGAAATTACTCTTTCGTTGGTTTCGTCAAAATCAAATTCATCTTCAATTTCGCCAAATATTTCTTCAATAATATCCTCTATTGTAACTATCCCGGAAGTCCCGCCAAACTCATCCAAGACAACAATTATACTTTTTTTCGATTTAATCAGACTACTAAGTGATTCATTTGCAGCCATGGTTTCAGGGAACACATCCACAGGCCTTAAAATCTCCTTTACCGTATTGGGTTTGGTAAAAATATCTTTAGCGTGTACATAGCCTACAATATTATCAATAGAATCTTTGTACACCATTATTTTGGAATGTCCGGTTTCGGTGAGTATGCTTATAAGTTTATTTATTTCATCATTAATTTCTATTGCCTTAATATCAGTTCTGGGCACCATACATTCACGCAATTTCAGATTTTTAAAGTCTATTGCATTCTGAATCATCTGAATGTTGGTACTAACCTCTTGAGCATCTTCATCATCCCTATCGCCCAAAGGCTTAAAATTTGTAACGTATTCATCAAGATCAAGCGCTGTAAAAGTATATGGCTCGGAAGATAATCTTACCCTAAAAACATATTTTAGAAGTAATTCGGCTATGCCGATATAAAGATATATCAAAGGATAAAAGGCAAAATAGAATATCCAAACAGGCAATGATAAGAAATTTAAAATACGGTTAGGATTAATACGAAATAGTATCTTAGGTAAAAACTCGGCAGTAATTAAAATAATTATTGTTGAAACTATGGTTTGAATTACCAACTGCAAAAATTCGGTCACTATTGCCTCTGGAAGTAAATGTAAAATAAGAGGTTGCAAAAGTTTCGACATTGCAATACCATATACAACTAAAGCTATATTATTACCCAGTAATAAAGCACCTATAAAGCGGGAAGGATTTTTATAAAATATTGATAATATCCTTGCTGAAAGGAGATTTCTCTTTATGTCGAGTTCATGCTTAAGCCTGCTGGAACTAACGAAAGCGATCTCCATTCCGGAAAAAAATCCGGATAAAAGCAACATTAAAATTATTATAAAAACTGTTGAATCCATATTCAAAATAAGTGGTAAAAGTAAAAATAAATGATGATTAAATGGAAAATGTTTCAGAAATGATTTTACTTATAGCTGATCCTAAAACAACTCTATTAGAATTTCTATCAATTAATACTATCATCTTCTATTTCGAAATAGGAATTTTTTATTTGATGAATTCTTCTTTTGCTAAAATCTTCAGTGGCCCAAAGGCTATCGCCGTAGATTACCTTATCGGGAGAAGTAATTTTCACAAAACTACTACTGTAAATTATTCGTTTTCTTCTATCCCAAATGAGGTTTTCGGTACTAAGTTGTTCCTGGGTTTGAAGGTTTTTTACGATTACATTATTTCTGGCTTCAAGGCGTTTTTTATTAATATAGTCGATGCCATAATCGGCTTTTATATAGGAACTTTCGTTTCCAAGTGTATCATAAAAAGTAACTTCAAAGCCTTGCGGAAATTCAGAATATTCATTTGTTTTGTCAGTATATCTGTCCATCTGCGGACTACGCAGAATAACCTGTCTCTTGGCTTCACTGGTTCTGAGATATTCAATATTAAAAGCAGAAACAGCGGGAAGAGTATCTACTTTTGCGATTTCCTGCACTTCTGCTATGGGGTTTTCACAAGAAAAAAGCATCACCATGGTAATACCCATAATGATGCTTTTTATATGTTTTAATTTCATGATACCTAAATATGGCTACTTAGCAGCTCTAATTTTTGTAACCTCATTTATCCAACAACCAACGGTGTATGTATCACCTTCTTTCAAGTTGTGGAAAAATAAAAGTTCGGTAGCAGGAAAATGTTTTTGATATGAACTAATTCTTTTATCCATAGATTCTGTTAATGCTGGATCAACCTGTTTTGCTTTAACATATTTATCTACTGCAGCCCAATAGGCAACTTTTTTAGTTAAATCATCGGTTCCGCATTCCTTAGCAGAGGCAGCATACATATCACCAATAAGCACATATGGCTTACCATCTTCTGGCTTTAATTTTGTTGCTTTATATGCCATTGTTCTGGCAATGCTGTAATTTCCAATTGAACTTTGAATCTCTGCAAGATAAATATATGCACTTTCCGACTTATCAACATCTTCCATATTAACAGCCTCTTCCATATAAGGAATTGCTTCACTAAACTTCTGTTGAATCATAAGCATTTTACCAATCATATAAGCACTTTCTGGAGATGGTTCTAAATTATATAAACTGAGTGTTGACTTAAAGAAAAGCGGATCTTTTTCACATCCCTTTTTGTCGAGTATATCGGTAATTTTTTTCAATAATTCAATGTCATTGGGAGCTTCATCAAATTTCTTTTGATAAACCCTTACCAGATCTTCACAGTTAGCAAATGGCTCGAAAGTGATATCAATATTTCCTTTTACATTCAACCATTTTTGTAAATATTTATCTTTCGCAGGTTTACCTTCATAGTAGGCAATGTTTTTATCGATGTATTCCGAAATTTGATCATAAGCATCAACAATAACAGCAGTATCGATTTTACCTTTTTGTGCCATTTGGGTTGTAGCCCTGAAATAATATACGAATACAGCCGATTTTGTTTTTGCTTTCTCAAGTTCTACTGATTCTTTTAGGATACTATACACCTTTTCAATATCAGAAGGTTTTACCTTATAAAGATCCGTACCTTTATAACCTAAAACCTTTCCTCTTTGAGGCAATCCGGTTTTATAATCATTCGGAAAATATTCTAACCTTCTGTCATAAATTAACATTAATGAATCAATGAGGTTGTTTTTTACTTTTTCATCGCTTTCTTTCTTTATCCTGTATTCCAACATATTGGAACCATCGAGATAAATATTTTCACTTGCGCGAGGACAATTTTCAAACACCCAACGCCAGGGTTTTCTAGCATCATTAACAGCGGAGTTTTTATAACCACTGCCCTTCCATTGCTTATAGAATTCTCTGTATAACGAAAGATTCATTACACAAGAAACACTATCAGCACCATATTTTTTGTTCTTATCCTGCTGTGGCAGATTTGCTTTTGCTTGCCCAGCGAAAAATGTAAGACTGAACAAAAAACTTACAAAAAAGATAGCCGATTTTAATTTCATGACTTATATATATTAATTATACTTTCTCTTATAAAACCAATTTTCCTGAATACTAATGCCAAAGTTAACATTAAAAAAGTTTTCTTGTATTAAATTATTTTTTAACGTGCCTCTTCTTCCAACTTCAAATCCCAGGTCGAGAGCAGTTTTTGACTTCTTCATAGGAAAACTTACACCAAAACTTATACCAAACTCATCAATCTGATTTCCATTAACTTTTAAATACGACTGCTCATAACGAGCACCTATCCTGTAAGTCATTCTTTTTAACAAAGATGAGATACTTGTATGTTTCGGAATATATTGACCCCCAACCGCCAAACGAAGAGTGTTTTGTAAAGTGTCGGCAATTCCGAATGCTGAATAATCCGACCATTGTTGCCATTCTATGTCGGCACCAACTAAAAAGGATCCGGGCTTTTTATAAACAGCACCAAAACCAAGACGAGTTGGTATTGTTAAAGTTCCTTTTTCATCAGGGCGATAATCAATGGTATCTACATTTTCTTCAACCACATCGTAATAACCCCCCGTAATTGTAGATGCCAAATAATTTCTCTTTGCATTTGCATTAAACTTATTAGCATAAATTGCACCAAGGGTTAAAATATTCTTATTCTTTAGATGTAAATCATATTGCAGTCCGTAGTCGAAAATAAAAGAACTGACATTTACTTTAGATTCTACATTAGTTCCATAAATATTTAATGAATCGAGGAAAAATATTTTTGACGAGCGGCTTCCTGTTCCAAATATATATGATGCATCTATACCAACTCTAAAGTCTTTTCCTATTTTAAATGCATTTCCCCAATTAATTCTGTTGACACCTCCTTCACCTACAAGATCATTTACAATATTGGAGAAATCATATTCGCTCATGTCGACATTAATTTCAATATTATAATTTACAGTACTAAAAGGCATTAATCCAAAGGATGTTTTCCACCATTTATTAATTGGAAAACCAAACATAATATAACTTAAAGTAGCTCCATTAGTAGATTCTGATAACTGATTAGTTCTCAAATTTAGCCAATTTGCAACTATGCCAGCCTCAAAGGTTATAGCCGTTGAGTCGAAAGCTGCATAAGATGCCGGGTTTCCTGGATTAACGAGAGTAGCATCGCTCATACCTATAGAAACACCACCCATACTTTGAAGTTGGGCATTTACATTTTCTCCATGCAGATCTCCTAAACCAAAGCGGGAATATGGGGAGTTAAGACCGCTCTGTGCGTATGTTATATTGCCAAATACAACAAAAGTTGCTATAATTAATAACTTAAATCTTTTCATTAAAATCCATTATACCCTTTAAACCTATAAAAACTAAATTTGGGGCTGCAAATGTCTTATATTTTAATAACTTATCAAAATATTTATGATCACCCCCAGTAACTAAAACCTTTAATTGCTTATTCACCAATGAATAACTCTCAATAATACTATTTATTTCGCCGGCACAACCTCTTATAACTCCCGACTGAATTGAGTTTTCAGTACTATTACCTATAAGTTCAGGAATTTTATTTTCCTTGAAATCGATAAGAGGTAATTTTGAGGTATAATGGTTCAAAGCCTTAAATCTCATTTTTAAACCCGGACTTATGGCTCCACCATAATATTTTTTCTCTTTACTTAATAAATCATATGTTATACAAGTTCCGGCATCAATTACCAAAACATTTTCTCCCGGAAATAATATTGAAGCACCAACCATGGCGGCAATCCTGTCTCTTCCAAGAGTTTCTTTCGATAAATAGTTGTTTTCAATTGGCAAACTTGTATTGTGATCAAGAAAGAGTAAAGACATTTTTGAAGAAATAATTTCCACTATTTTTTCATTGTCTTCTCTCACGCTTGAAATAATTGCGGCTTTCAGAGAAAATTGTTTTAGCAATTCCCCTATTTCTTTCTCGCCAAAGGATTCAAATGTTGTACTGAATACTATTTCATCGAGATTAAAAACCGCTATTTTAATTAGCGTATTGCCTATATCAACAACTAGTTTCATAAAATTTAAATGCAAAAGTACATTTATGCACTTTGTAGTGCATATTTTTTAAGTTTTTTTTTGACAAATTAAAAAAATAATTACTTTTGCCGCTCCATTAGCAAATGGTGCCATAGCTCAGTAGGTAGAGCAACGGACTGAAAATCCGTGTGTCCCTGGTTCGATTCCAGGTGGTACCACTTCAAATAATACAATACACCCCTGATAATCAACGATTATCGGGGGTTTTTGTTTTTTAACCACAGAAGCATCCTTTGCTATTTCTAAATACCCTTTTCGTATTAAGATGAATAAAAGCACTTTTGTTCATTTAAGCCAAGCAAACTTTTCTTCCCATTCATGAGAGTTATTTCTAAACATAGGCATAATACTAAATGCCCTTGCTAATACAATAGTTTAGCTCGTCTCTTCCTTCGAGTTTTATAAACTGGGATAAACTAATTTATAATTCTAAACATCTGGAATAGTTATTTAGAATGCCTATAAATTAGCACATAATTGTTAATATTTTATTAGTCAAGTGCTTAAATATATATTAAGCTTGTTATATTTACAAAACCATGCCAGTTGTAATGTGTCAAAAATTGTCTGCAAAATTTCGCAGGTGAATAAATATAAAAAGGTCAAATTAAACCGTAGTAAAAGAAGTGGTCCTTTAATTATTTTATTGTTTATGATGAAATTGTGCAAATTCTCGATGAAGGAAAAAGGGCAAAATATTGCTACTTATCGTGATAATTGCAAAAATGTATTTATTTAATAAAAAGGAGAATTTTCTTGATAAATGCCAAAATCAATATCAAACTCCATGAACGAAAAAGAAAAATTGTTAGCTGAAATATCAAGTCTTCGCTCAAAAATTGCAGAACTTGAAAATAATGAAATGAAGTTCAAAAGAGTTGAGGAGGAGTTGTTGGCAACTAACCAACAACTTGATGCCAGCAATCAACAACTACGGCTTCGTGAGGAAGACTTGAAATTAGAGCAAGAAAACCTTAAGCGTACACAAAAAATTGCCCATGTTGGAAGTTGGGAGTGGGATGTTAAAAGCGATATCGTAAGCTGGACAGATGAGTTATTTAAAATTTTCAGGTTAGATCCTAAGAAAGGAGCCGTTTCCTATGCCGATCATCATAAAATTTATACTTCTGAGAGCATGCAAAAGCTGGATAAGGCAGTTCAGCATACACTTGAAACAGGAAACCCATACGAAATTGACCTGGAAATAATACGAGGAGATGGAACAAATGCATTTTGTACAGCACGAGGCATAGCAAAAAAAGATAATGAAGGCAATGTAATTAAACTTTATGGTTCATTTCAGGATAATACCAAACGTATTAAAGCGGAAAAAGCCCTAAGACAAAATGAAGAAAAAATTAGTGCTGTAATAAACAATAGTCCATTTCCGGTTGCTGTTGTCGATGTGAACGATCAAAACATACTGTTCTGGAGTAAAAGTGCTTTGCAATTGTTTGGACATAAACCTAAAACAACAGAAGAGTGGTATGAACTAGCCTATCCCGACCCAAAATATCGTCAGGAAGTAATTGAACGATGGAAACCACTTCTGGAGAAGGCTCAAAATTCAAAAAAAGTAGTTAATACGGGCGAATATGAAATACACTGTAAAAACGGTACAGTAAAAACCTGCGAAATCTATGCTCAATTTATACCCGGTAATTTGGTTGTTACACTTAACGATATAACAGCAAGAAAAAATTCTGAGGAACATTTAAAAGCCCTGAACCAGCAATTAGTAGCAAATGAACAGCAACTTCGGTCTGCAAATCAACAATTGCACGCAAATGAGCAGCAACTTTTAGCAGCAAACCAGCAATTAATGGCCAGCGAAAAACAATTGCTGGAAAGCAAAAAAACTGCCGAGCGCTATCTGAATATTTCATCGGAAATTATTTTATCTCTCGATTTGAAAGGAAATATAAGAATGCTCAATGATAGTGGAAGCAAATTATTAGGGTATAAAAAAGGAGAGTTGATTGGCAAAGAATGGTTTAGTAATTGCCTGCCAAAAGAAAAAGTAGAGGCAGTAAGAGCTGTTTTCGATCAGATATTGCAAGGTAAGATTGAGAATATGTCAAAATATGAATCTGATATTTTAACCAAAAGCGGTGAAATAAAAACAATATTTTGGCATAATACAATGTTGAAAGATAAAAACGGTCAAATTTATGGCACTCTCAGTTCGGGAGAAGATGTAACTGAACAAAGGCTTGCAGAAAAAGCCATGCATGAAAGTGAAGAGAAGTTCAGAAGTTTATTTTATTCAATGCAGGAGGGGGTTTATTTGCACAGTATAGTTTACGATGACAATGGCAATGCAATTAATTACAGAATTATTGAAGCAAATGATATTTCCGAGAAATACCTGAATATTAAAAAGCAAGGTGCAATTGGAAAACTTGCAACAGAACTATTTGGTACAGAAGAAGCCCCTTTTTTGGAAATATATTCAAAGGTTGCCGAAACAGGTGAGCCATATACTTTTGAGCAATTTTTTGAACCCATGCAGAAACATTTTTTTATTTCTGTTTTTTCTCCTGGAAAAGGAGATTTTGCTACTATTTTTCTTGATGTTACAGATAAAAAGTTAACTGAGATTGCCCTAAAAGAAAGCGAGCAACGTTTTCGCCTATTAACTGAAAATGCGAAGGATACTGTTTATCGAATGTCAATTCCTGAGGCGGTTTATGAATATGTTAGCCCTGCAGCCAAAGAAATTTTCGGTTATACTCCAAAAGAGTTTTATAGCGCCCCACAATTAATTAAAAGACTGATACATCCAGATTGGGAAAATTATTTTAAAATTGAGTGGCAAAAACTTTTGGAAGGAAATATTCCTCCCTCTTACGAATACCAAATAATTAATAAATCAGGAGAGGTTAAATGGCTTAATCAACGTAACACCTTAATCAAAGATAAAGAAGGAAAACCTATTGCCATTGAAGGCCTTGTAACGGATATAACAGACCGTAAGCGTACAGAAATCGAATTGTTAAAGGCTACAGAAAAGGCCACAGAAAATGAAGAGAAGTATCGTCTATTACACGAAAATGCCGGGCTTGGCATTGGCTATTTAAGCCCAGAAGGAATTGTGCTTTCTTTTAATGCAACAGCAGCTAAGGATATGAACGGAATTCCAGAGGATTTTAAAGGAAAATCGATTTTCGACCTTTTTCCTAAAAATGCCGCAGATTCCTATTTTGAAAGATTGCAGACCTCTGTAAATTCTGATAAAATTGAAGTATATGAAGACTTTGTTCAGTTACCAAAACAGAGAAAATGGTTTTTAAGCACCTACTCAAAGATAGTAAATTCGCAAAATAAGATTTTAGGAATACAAATTATTTCACAAGACATTACTCAAATCAAACAATCTGAAATTGACCTTAAGAATGCAATAGAAAAAGCCGAAAAAAGCAAAGCAAATATTACAGCAATAATTGAAGGAAATAACAACAGCATTTGGGCTTTTAACAGAAATTATCAAATTTTATATATCAATCATATATTTCAAGAAGACTTTTTACGGTCATTTGGTGTTCTTTTAAAACCAGGAATGAGTTTAATAGAAGCTCTCCCAAAGCCACTTCAACCTTTTTGGAAACCAAGATACGACAGGGTGCTTGCTAACGAGCAATTTACATTAGAAGATGCCGTTCCAACAGAGATTGGAACAATATACATTCAGGTAACATTTAACCCCATTGTAAAAAACGGAAAAGTTATTGGTGGTTCGTGTTTCGGTAATGATATTACCCAACGTAAACTTTCTGAATTAGAACTGATTGAAGCCAAAGAAAAGGCCGAAGAAAGTGCAACTGATTTGAAACTTGCGCAAGATATTGCTAATATTGGTAATTGGCAGTTTGACCCGGAAACAGGAGTTCCGGAGTGGTCAGATTATATTTATAAAATTTACGAAAGAAATCCAGAAGAAGGACCTCTACATATTGACGACTATAAAAATATATATGAACCCGACCAATTCGAAATTTTCAGCAAATCAATAACTGCTGCAATAAAAGAAGGTAAAAATTATGATATAGTACTAAAATTAAAAGTTTCTGATAAAAAGGTAAAATGGGTACGTGCCATATGTAAGCCCGATCTTAACAGAAAAACTGAGACCGGATATTTTTTAAGAGGAACAATTCAGGATATTACCAATTTGAAAAAAACTGAATTAGAATTGCAAAAAGCCAAAGAGAAAGCAGAAGAAAGTGACCGATTAAAATCAGCATTTTTAGCCAATATGAGCCATGAAATTCGAACTCCAATGAATGGTATTCTAGGATTTACAAATCTCTTACAGCAACCCGATCTTACTGGTGAAAAACAACAAAAATACATCGACATTATTCAGAAAAGTGGTGTTCGAATGTTAAATACGGTAAACGATATAATTGACATCTCAAGGATTGAATCCGGACAGGCCGAACTTTCGCTTTCCGAAGTAAATATAAATGAGCAAATGACATATTTATATTCATTTTTCAAACCTGAAGCAGAGAAAAAAGGGATAAAACTGGTATTTAAAAAAGATAATGCTGTAAAGAATCATAAATTTATTACCGACTCCGATAAATTCAACTCTATTGTTACTAATTTAATTAAGAATGCAATTAAATTTACAGAAAAAGGATTTATTGAATTAGGATATAATCTGAAAAAAGAAAAAGATTCGGATGAAGTACAATTTTATGTAAAAGATTCTGGTGCCGGGATTCCAAAACAAAGGCAAAGTGCCATATTCGAACGTTTTGTTCAGGCCGATATTGAAGATAAGCAGGCAAAACAAGGGTCCGGATTGGGTTTGGCCATTTCGAAGGCTTTTGCAGAAATGTTAGGTGGAAAAATCTGGTTAGACAGTGAGGAGGGCAAAGGTTCAACGTTTTATTTTACTATTGAAAATAACCCCTCATCAAAAACAAAACCTAATTCATTAATTGGGACTCATAAAAGTAAAGAGGAAAACATTACTGAAAAACTAAATATCTTAATTGTTGAAGACGATGAAATATCGCAACAGTATATATCACTAGTAGTTGAAGAGTTTGCAAACAAAATAATCGCTGTTGCATCCGGATCGGAAGCAGTTGAAGCATGCCGCAATAATCCGGAAATCGACTTAATACTGATGGATATACAATTACCAGGAAAGAATGGATATGAAGTCAGCCGTGAGATTCGGAATTTCAATAAAGACGTTGTAATAATTGCACAAACAGCATATGCACTTACCGGCGACAGGGAAAAAGCAATTGAGAATGGTTGCAACGACTATATTTCAAAACCTGTTGATAAAGAGGAACTTATTACTAAAATTAATAATTTCCGTAAAAACTAATAAACTTTCGTTTTGAAGAGTATAATTTTATAAAAACACCAAACTGGAAGATTCCATAAGATGTGTTACAAACATAGAATTATAATTGTGCTTTTCCATCATTAAACAACTTATAATTAATGAATTAAAGCACTATTATTGTTCAAAAATCATTTCATTCTGTTTTAATAAACATTATTTGATATATTTGGCACAGGGATTAATTAATAAATCTCACTTATGAAATCTTTGAGAGAATATTTGCTGCTGATATTTTTCATCTTTTGTTTGAATTTTTTGTATTCACAACATTCCGATTCATATAATTATCCTTCGAACTGTAAAAATTTTTCGAATGATACCGTTTGTGCACAAGATAATTTAGATTCTTTATTTAATTTAAACAGTTATGAAGATGCTGTTATATTAGCACAGCAATATGTCGACAGTTCTTTACTTACCAATGATTCTACTAAAATTGCAAATGCGCTTCTCATACTGGGAATAATGCAGGAAAATAAAGGAGATAATATCGATGCCTTCGAAACATTGCTAAATGCCTATACCATTTTTAAAACAACCGGCAACCAAATCGGCATAGCCTTAACAATGGATCATTTGGGAACTGTTTTCAGATATCATGGATCGCAACAGAAATCGCTTGAATATCACACTAAAGCTTATGAAATATTTAAACAAGGAAATCACTCTTATGGCCTAATCAATGCATTGAATAATTTAGGAATCATAAATCGACAGTTGGGAAACGATAAACAAGCGTTTAAATATCATCAACAAGCCTTGAATTTAGCAATAGAAAATAAGAGCAGCAGCATTTCAAGCATTTACATATCGATTGGAACGTATTATTGGTACAAAGGAGTTAATGATTCAGCCTTGTATTATTATAAATCAGCATTAAATATTCCTACGGTTAATCTGCCTCTTAAAGAGAGACATTGTGCCGCTTTAAATAATATTGGCAATGTATTCAGAAGCATGCATAAATATGATAGTGCATTATATTATTACAATTTGGCTATTAATGAAAGCAAACTGTACCATACAAGAAATTTGGAATCAGTAAATTTAAAAAATCTAGGTCGAATTTATACGCTTATTGGAAAATACGATAAGGCTAATAATTATTTCCAAAGCAGTTTAGTTATTGCAAAGGAAATCAACTTAAAGAAAGTAATACTTGAAAATTATTTTTGGCTGGGAGAATTATTTGAAAAGCAACAGGATTATAAAACTGCATTGTTATATTTTAAAAAACACGCAGAATTAGAAAACGTAATTCTTGCTGAAAAACAACACACCGAAATTAATCAACTTGAACGAGATTTCTCTATTGAGCAAGCAGAAAAAGAGCAAGTTATAAAGTTAAAAGAAAATTCAGAAAAAAATCTAATTCTTCAAAAAAGAAAAACTTCAGAAATAATTTATTTCGCCATTCTTCTTTTCCTTTTAAGTTCTGCATTATTTACTTTCTTCCAATACCGAACAAAAAAGAGATCAAATTTACAACTACTAAAGTTGAATGAAGAGCTTGAAAAAAAGGTAGAAGACAGAACAAAAAGTCTTCTAGATGCTAAACAAAAGGCAGAAGATAGTAAAGCAAATATTACAGCTATACTTGAAGGTACAAATGATAGTATTTGGGCTTTTGACAGAAACTATCAAATTCTCTACATCAATCAAGTTATGCAACAAGAGTTTTTACAAACATTTGGTGTTCTGCTTGAACCTGGAAAGAGTTTAGTTGAGTCTCTTCCGGAGCAATTAATACCTATTTGGAAACCCAGATACGACAGAGTGCTCGCCAATGAGCAATTTTCTACAGAAGATGCTGTTCCAACAGATAATGGAACATTATATATACAGGTAGTTTTTAATCCTATTATAAAAAATGAAAAAGTTATTGGTGGCTCATGTTTTGGTAGTGATATTACTGATCGTAAAAATGCCGAAATACAATTAATTGAAGCAAAAGAAAAAGCCGAAGAAAGTGATCGTCTTAAATCAGCCTTTCTGGCCAATATGAGCCATGAAATTCGCACTCCTATGAATGGTATATTAGG
>JBFFLX010000101.1:0-12627 GCA_041554435.1 Bacteroidales bacterium | reverse complement strand
TGGTTTGCTACTATTTCGGTGTTGAATGGAATATCATCAATATATGTTTCCTGTTCCATTTCAAAAATATTTGCAAACATATTAGTTGATAAAAAGAGTACTGTTAAAATTGCGAGTGTTGATTTAGTTAAAGTTTTCATCTCTGTATTATTTTTATTGTTTCTTAATTTTTCAGCAAATATATGGCGACCTACAAGTGTGGAGAAGATGAAATAGGCGAATGGAATGCTTTAGTCGGTGAATGGAGGAAGATTAATTAATAATGAAAAACTAAAAGTGAAAAATGAAAAACTTGTGTGCCCGAATTTAATGGAGGCATGGTGTAGAAATTGGGGATTGGGTTTCTGAATTAATTAATACCATTTCAATCCCAAACCTATTATCAGAATAAACAAACTGATATTAACTGGAACTAATTTAAATTAGATGATAATTGGATGAAATTCCCATGTTGACATGTTGTTGAATAAAATAATTTATAATTTTACCCAACATAGGACGAAATAACCACGGTGAATAATTATGTTGCAAATAAAATAGACAGCCAGTGGTAAAAAACTAAAAATCCTGCGTTAAAATAAATCCACTCTAATATGCAATTCAATTATTAACAATTATAAAATAAAATTCACTTAAACATTAAACCAAAAAAATGAAAATGAAAAAAAGTAATCTAACAACAGTGTTTTTATTATTAGTATTAGCACTAAGCATTGCCAGTTGTAACAAAAAAGACGACACAATAAATGGAGACATAACCGGCGTTTGGAATTGTACCGCAGTAAATTATACAGGAACTTCAGTAACAGAATATAGTGGACAAAGTGCTACAACCGATTTTACGGGAGAAGGATATAATGTTGATTTTACATTTACCGTAAGTGAAAACCCAAATGTTGCAACCTCAAATGGTTCATATAGCATAAAATTAACATCAACCGTTAACGGACAAACAATTACTCAAAATATTGAAAACATTAGTTTCATTTTAACCGGCGAATGGAGTAAAGATGGAAATAAAATGACAGTTGTACGCGATGGAGAATCCAGTGATGCCACTATTGTAAAACTAACTGATACAGAGTTGGAGTTGAACATGGTTTATGAGCAAACAATTGAAAACAATGGTATAAAGGTTACCTCCACAACAAATATGACCGTGTCGTTTATCAGATAAACCGGATTTGCATTAAATATAATAAATACTGTTGTCGTTCTTTTGTACGGCAACAGTATTTTTTTTCAGTCGTAAGCTTATTAAGCTAAGGGTTCGAATTTGAGCAAACTATCCACAATAATTATTAACTTAGCTCAAAAACAGAATATGAAATTGCATATATTGTATATTATTTTGTTTTTATCCTGCCTGGCAAGTGCTCAAAATAATAGTCAATCAGGACATTATAAAACAACTGATTCCTTATACCATATTTGTGATGCCCCTGAAAATATCATTGGCAATGAATACTGGAATTCAGAAGATGACAAAGGGGTTTCCATAAAATGGGATGTGCCAAATTCAGCAATAAATGAATGGTATAATAGTCTTAGTTGGGATGAAGGAATAAATAATTTCTCTCTGGGCATGGAGGGTGAAGGAGATTATTCTGTTGCAATACGATGGGATAGTAATGAACTGGCAGAATACCATGAAGACACCTTAAAATCGATAAGAATATTCATTGCCGATGAAGGTTTTTCAAAACTTATTGTAAAAGTATGGACAGGTGAACATGCCGCCTCTAATATTTATGCCGATACAATAAGTATTGAAAATGTAACCATAAATGAATGGAATGAGTTCTCGTTTAATAAGGATCTTACTTTGGATGCCACAGAGGAATATTGGGTTGGTTACCGGATAATTGATCAGCAGACGGGTTATAATCCGATTGGCTGTTGGAAAGGCGATTGCAATTTAGGATATTCCGATATGGTTAGTTTTGATGCTGAAGAACAAATTTGGGATTTTGCCAGTACCTGGTCGAGCAAGTATATGTGGAATATTCAATTGATAGTATCTGACTATGGAAGTGAAATAAAGTGTAAGGGTTTTGTTTTGCTAAGGCAAACCGATAATCTTAGCGATTACACATATTACGATTTCATTCCCAATAAAAGATATAATGAACAGCCTGTGTATTTCGACAATATATTGGATTTCCCAAAAAATTTATGTTATAAAGTTGCTTCTTTGTGGGTTAATTCAGGAGATAGTTGTTTGTCAGGTTTTGCAAGTGATACCATTGGAAGTCAAGATTTTATTTGTGTTAATTATTCAAAAATAAATGAAAATAATCTTCCTGATAATATTACTATTTACCCAAATCCGGCTAGTTCGGTAATTATCCTGGAAAGTAATTTAAAAATTGAAGAACTGGTATTTTATAATGTAAATGGAAAGGAAATTTTTTCAAAACCATTTAATGGAGATGCAATAGATATTTCATTTCTTAAAAAGGGATTTTATTTATTGGAAATTAAGTGTGAAGAAGGGATATCAATGCAAAAAATAATAAAAAAATAGGCATATTACAGTTTTTCTTTTCACTGAAGTCGGATCATTTTTATTTTAGAAGATATTCCGGAAACATATTTCCAACTTAAACAAAAAACGGATGTATCCATCCGAAAAAATAAAAACCTTAAAGGCTTAAAACGGGAAGAGGCCTGATAGAATAATTCTATCAGGCCTCTTTTTATATATGGAGTTTACTTACTTACAATAAAACTTGTACTGTCGGCGCTTTGTGAAACAACTAATTGTGTGTTGAATGGGATGTCTTCTACAAATACTTCATCTTCCAAATCAAAGTTTTTTGTAATTGCTATTTCACGTATTTTTTCTGAAGCAATTTCAAATGTATTGAAAGGTATATCGTTAATGTTTTCTTCTGCTAGAGTGAATTCTTCATTAAGTGCATTTTCTAAAACAGTTTGGTTTGCTACTTTTTCGGTGTTGAAAGGAATATCATCAATATATGTTTCCTGTTCCATTTCAAAAATATTTGCAAACATATTAGTTGATAAAAAGAGTACTGCTAAAATTGCGAGTGTTGATTTAGTTAAAGTTTTCATCTCTGTATTATTTTTATTGTTTCTTAATTTTTCAGCAAATATATGCCGACCTACAAGGGTGGAGAAGATGAAATAGGCGAATGGAATGCTTTAGTCGGTGAATGGAGGAAGATTAAAGAAGAGTTATGAATGGCCAAGCTATATCAGGTATTACACGGCAGTGTAACCTCATGAAAGATTTCTGTTTTTTTGTCAGTACCAGAGTCGGATCAAGTAAAACTTAACGGGTTGATACAATTTTATAAAAAACAAATTCTTTGTTGAAGTTTTTTCTTTATTTTGTATAAAGGAAAATTAATTCAAAATATAGACCATGAAACAACTTTTAACAATTGGCATGCTATTAATTTTACAAATGGTTTACAGTAGCACTGAAGGTGATAAAAAAGGTAAAAAGCAGGTAGAAACAAACATATGGGAAGTAGACTTCCATGATGATTTCAACTCATTTAACACAGATAATTGGCAAGACCAAATGATTTGGGTTAACAACGAAAGTCATTGTTATGTTCCTGATAATGAGTTTGGAACAAGAGTGGTTAGCGATGGTACATTAAAGATTAAGGTGGTTAATATAGGTGAGAAACGCCCTTGCAACAATTTGGATAAACATGGCAATAAACATCCTGAAACTGAATATGTGGCCGGTAGAATAGTTTCAAAAAATCGTAAAGAATTTGTTAAAGGTAAATGGACAGCCAGGTTAAAATTATGGGGCAATGGCGAGCCCAGTATGTTCCCGGCTTGGTGGATTCTGGGGTCGCAAAATAATGAGTCTCCTGTGCAGGAAGCAGATGAAAATATTTGCTGGCCCTTAACCGGATCAGGTGAAATTGATATTTTCGAACACCATGGAGATCATATGAAGGATAAATATACTACCGGCTCTATTAAAAGTTTGGGAGAATGTGATAAAGGAGACTGGTGGAGTAATAGGACAAACGTTGATGCAACTCTCAATGAATTTCATGAATATTCTGTGGAGTGGGAAGGCAGCGACCTTGTATATCGTCTTGATGGCAAAGAAGTGTACCGCAATATTGGAGAAGGAGATAAATACCCTGAACCCATGTTTGCAATCTTGAACTATGCCAAAATTACTGATTCTCCTATGACTGGTGAATGGGTTATGGAAGTTGACTGGGTAAAACATGAATATCGAAAATAATACCCTCTAGTATTTCAAGAATGTAATTAATTTTACATGAGTTAATTTGAAACAAAATTTATTTGATGAAAAGAATACTATCAGGCTTAATTATTATTGCCATAATATCAACATTATCAAACTCTTGCATGAATAGTGACAGAAAAAATAAGTCTCAATCAGACGTAAATGAAGTATCCTATCATCCGGGTCCGGATTGGAAACTAGTGTGGTCAGATGAATTTGATGGTAATACCATTGATGAAAACAATTGGAATTTTCAGGTATTAGAAGCGGGACGTTTTAACCAAGAATGGCAACGTTATACCAATAGTAAAGAAAATGCATATATAAAGGACGATTGTCTTGTAATAAAAGCCATACACGAAAGTGATGAACACGGGATTGATCAGTATACATCGGCCAGACTGAATACAGCCAATAAACATTCCTGGAAGTACGGCAGGATTAGTGCCAGGATTAAACTTCCTCAAGGTAAAGGTATCTGGCCAGCATTTTGGATGCTTGGTGCTAATATTGATGAGAATGGTGGAGATACACCCTGGCCACAATCCGGAGAAATAGATATATTGGAATTTTATGGTTCAAAAGACGATGCTGTTGTAGAGGCTAATGCTCATTATGCTGATTCATCAGGATCGCATGGAATGATGGGAGTAGCTTCCTTTAAATTAAAAGAAGGTAAGTTCGCCGATGCATTCCATATATTTGAATTGGAATGGGATGCAAACAGAATTTCATGGTTCGTTGATGGTGTAAAATTCGCCTCAATGCCAATAACGGCTGCCGAACTATCGGAATTTCATAAAGACTTTTTTGTCCTACTAAATGTTGCTGTTGGTGGAACCTATGCCGGACGTCCCGACAACACAAGTGTTTTCCCCAAATATATGTATGTTGACTGGGTAAGGGTATATCAAAATATAAATTGATTATTAAAATATTAGAATTAGTAACTTCATATCCAATTATGAAATTAACATTAATTGCCTTTTTGCTTATTCCGGTTTTTGCGTTTTCTCAAATCGATACAATTATAAGTTCAAACATTAAAAGAACCTATAAACTTCAATTACCAAAGAGTTATAATAAAGAAAAAAGTTTTCCTTTGATCTTTGTACTACATGGCTATTTCTACGAAAATCTTGGAATGCCAGAGTACAGCAGTTTCGATAAATTTGTTGACAAAGATTGTATTGTTGCTTATCCCCATGGATTAAAAGAAGAAAACGGAATCAACTATTTTTGGAATTCCGGTGGAAACTTATCCAAAAATTATGGAGGTATTGATGATGTGAAGTTTATTGATAATTTGATAGATACATTATCACATAAATATGCTGTTAATACAGATAGTGTTTTTATTGTCGGACATTCAAATGGAGGTATGATGGCATACCGATTAGCTATGGAATTGAGTACTAAAATAACAGCAATGGCTAATCTTGCCGGATCGATGATGCTCGACACTATAACTCCTGAATGCCCCGTGCCAATTCTTCATATTCATGGCACTGATGATCCAGCAGTACCAAGTAAAGGGTCTTCAATTCCAGGATGGGAATTTTTAGCCACAGAAGATGTTCTGAAAACATGGGTAAAATGGAATCATTGTGAACCAAATCCGGATACTATTGCGAATACAAATTCACACTTGTCTGTTCAGTGGGCAGATAAAAATCATGGGAATAAAGTAGTTGTAAGTTATATAAAAAAGCAAGGTCACGACTGGGCTGAAATTACAAACAGCGGATGGAATATAGCTGAAAATATCTGGAGTTTTTTTACAAAAGGAAGGCTTTATGATGAGGATTAAAACTTAAAAAAATGCTTGGGCTACAATAGCAAAATATTATGAGATATAATAAACTAATTAAATCCTCGCCATTAGTATCTGAAATAGGTTTTGGAGCCTGGCAATTGGGCATAAATTCAGGTTGGAGAAATGTTAGTGAGAAAGAATCTATCGACATGATTCACCACTCTTTGGAATCGGGAGTTAATTTTTTTGATACAGCACCCAATTATGGATTTGGCACAAGTGAATTAAGACTTGGAAAGGCTTTGAAAGGTATTGACAGAAGTAAAATTGTTATCAATACGAAATTTGGGCATACCGATTCAGGGCACACAAATTATAGATCAAATTACATTCGTGAATCCCTTGAGGGAAGTTTGAAAAGACTACAATTAGACTATGTTGATTCATTAATTATTCATAATCCGCCACTTGAGTATCTGGATGGAAATAAAAATGACCATTATGAAATTTTAAGCAAATTAAAGGATGAAGGAAAAATAAAGGCATATGGGGCATCTTTAGATACATATCAAGAGATGAAGTTGTTTATTGATACAACAGAATGTGAAGTAATAGAAGCCTTCTTCAATATTTTCCATCAGGATGCTGCAAATGCGTTTGATTTGGCAATGGAAAAAGAAGTAGGTATCATTGTAAAAATCCCTTTCGATTCCGGGTGGTTAACGGGCAAGTATAATGAAGATATTGTTTTTAGCGATATTAGATCACGATGGTCGAGAGAAGATATTAAGACCAGAGCGCTTTTGGTTAACAGGCTGAAACAACTTATTGATGAGGATATAAATCTGGCCCAAATGGCGATTTCATTCTGTTTGGCTTTTGATGCCGTATCTACTGTAATTCCCGGAAACACAAGTATCTCACAGTTGAAAACTAACCTCGATAGTTTAAAGAAGCCTTTACCTAATAAATTAATTGAGAAATTTCAAATATTTTATCAGGAAGAAGTTAAAGAGTTAAACTTACCCTGGTAGTTTATGTTTTCAAGTATTCCTTCATAAGTACCGACTACCCCTATTGCTTTTCCATTTTTATTTATATTTGAACTCTGATATTGTAGAGACTGATTAGTGTGATATACTTATTAGTTTCATTCTTAATATTGTTTGTTTTCAGTAAAAAAAATTCTATGATCAATAAAATTGCCCTCTTTCTTTTTTGTATTACTTTGCTTTCAAGTTGTACAGAAGTCAATAATTCAGATATTACAAGAGAAAATAGCAGCAAAATGCAATCAGCTTCAAAAACGACATCAGTTTTAGGAAAAGAATCGATAGTTTATACTACTGCAAGTAATACTAATCTTCGTCTGACCAAAACCAACAAATTTGAATTCAAAGAGGCAAAACAGCCTTTAGAAAATGAGGTTTCTGTTTTTGTAAATCCGGAAAAATCATTCCAAAGTTTTTTGGGTATTGGAGGTGCTATAACAGATGCTTCAGCTGAAGTATTCGCCAAATTACCGCTTGACAAGCAAAAGGAGTTCTTAACTGCATATTATGATAAAGATAAGGGTATTGGTTATTCCCTATGTAGAACTCCCATTCATAGTTGCGATTTTAGCAGCGGAAGTTATACATATATTGAAGAGGGCGATAAAGACTTGAATACCTTTAGTATTGAACATGATAAAACTTATAAAATACCTTTGATAAAGAAAGCTACTGAAGCCGCCGGTGGTGAATTATTATTATATGCAAGTCCATGGAGTCCACCCGCTTTTATGAAAGACAATAATAATATGTTACAAGGAGGTAAACTGCTTGCGGAATATTTTGATGCCTGGGCTCTTTACTATACAAAGTTTATTAAAGCATACGAGGCAGAGGGGATGCCTATTTGGGGAATTACCATTCAAAATGAACCCATGGCTGTGCAACGATGGGAGTCGTGCATTTATACAGCAGAAGAAGAGCGTGATTTCTTGAAATATCATTTGGGGCCCATTATGGAAAAGGAAGGATTGGGAGATAAAAAAATAGTTGTTTGGGATCATAACAGAGACCTTATTAATCACAGGGCAAATACCATTTTTGAAGACCCTGAAGCATCAAAATATGCCTGGGGAATAGGCTTCCACTGGTATGAAACATGGGCCGGTGGTGAACCAATGTTCTCAAACCTGGGAAATGTTAATGAATCTTTTCCTGCTAAGAAACTCTTATTTACCGAAGGGTGTCAGGAAGGTTTCAGAAAAGATAGATATCAGTATTGGAATCATGCTGAACGCTATGGGCGATCAATCATAAATGATTTCAATAATGGTACCGTTGGGTGGACCGACTGGAATGTGCTTTTAAATGAGAACGGAGGCCCTAATCACGTTGGAAATTATTGTTTTGCACCCATTCATGGGGATATACAGAAGGGGGATCTAATTTATACACCTACGTATTATTATATTGGGCATTTTTCGAAATTTATTCGCCCCGGAGCCAAAAGGATTAGCACTGTTAGCAGCAGAAGCCATCTGTTGAGTACTTCATTTATAAACAATGACAATAGTATGGTAAATGTAATAATGAACCAGAGTGATGAGGAAATTGATTATAAACTATATGTGGGAAATGATGAAGCTGTTTCAATAAGCATTCCCGCTCATGCTATACAAACAGTGGTCACCAAATTACAATAGTTGAAACCTATAATTGTAATAAAAGAAAATTAAAATTAATGCTATTAATGGCCAGTGGCTTTGAAGTACTTTAGGCAAGTGTTTTATAAAAATTTATTGTTGTCCGGCATACAAGCATCTCGTTCCTATGGAAGCTTGATTCTTCCATATTAAGCATTCTGCCAACATATTGTCACTCTGGTACTTCCGTAAGGAGGAAAATTTGGGTAGCAATGAAATCAACTCCTATAAATAAAAAGTTCCGTAGGAAAGTAATTTTATCAAATGTTGTAATAGTATCGATAATTTTTAACCCGACATCATTGATGAAAAAAATAATGATATTCAGAATACAAAATTATTTAGCAATATATCCCCCCACAATTTCTCCATAAAACATAGTATGCATATCCCGGTTTGAACCGGAAGAATTATTTGCCAAATTTTTAGAATTCATTACTCCAAGGAAATTTTTTTAACTTTACGGCAAACAAAATAAAAATGAAAAAACTTATTATCCCAATTCTAATAATTCTGTTTTATTCAAATTTTTTATCAGCGCAAATAATTAATATTCCGGCTGACTATCCTACTATACAGCAGGGTATTGATTCTGCAAATGTTGGTGATACTATTCTGGTGGCTCCGGGGACATATTATGAAAATCTTGATATTAGTACTGATGATATTGTACTTGCCTCATGGATATTAACAACTAATGATACTTCATATATTTCGCAAACAGTTATAGATGGCAACAATACAGCTAAAGTATTATTAATTCATAATTCTCTCTATAATAATCCCGTAACAATTAATGGATTTACAATAACAAATGGACTTGGTTACAGGGGGGGTGGTATTTTGGTTGATTATGGCTATTTTCATTTATTAAATTCTAGAGTAATAAATAATTTTTCTTATACAAGTGGTGGAGGGATTGACTGTTTCAGTGGACGATTTAGTATCGACAATTGTATAATAGCCGATAATGAAACTTGGGGACCTGGAGGAGGAATGCACACATCCATCACCTATCTCGGCAAAGATCTATCTAGGAATAATAATACAGATAATTCTGAGTTTAAACCTAGCCATATAACAAATACGATATTTAGAAACAATCATGCTGCAAGTGTTGGTGGAGCATATCATAAAGAATGGTTGACCTCTGTCCATTTTGTAAACTGCACTTTTGAAAATAATTCGAGTGAATCACATGGAGGCGCAATATACTCACAATGGGAGGGTGCCATATCGTTTAATAATGTTAAAATTCATAATAATTATTCAGAAGAAAACGGTGGTGGAGTTGCAATAAAATGGGCCGAATTAGAAATGAACAATGTTGAAGTTGCTTACAATACAGCAAAAAATGGAGGTGGTATGGCAATTTATCTTACACAAACCTATTATGATACCAGCATTTATTCCAACGTATTAGTACATAATAACTTTGCAGAGGATACTGCAGGAGGTTTGTACCTAAATCTATTTAGGGAAAAATTTAAAAACATTACTGTTGCCGATAATGACGCAGGCTATGCACGCGGAATATTTTGCAGAAAGTCTAATCTCTATCTGGAGAACTCAATATTTTACGGAGAGTCTCATCCACAAAAAATAGTATTTGCAGATTATGATGATAGTACAACGCTAACAATAAATAATTCCCTGGTACAGGGAGGGCAATATTTTATAAATACCAACAATAACGGAACGGTAAACTGGCTTGATGGAAATATTAATCAAAATCCGGTTTTTGTAAATTCAGGAGATTATCCTTATCAAATAAACGATAACTCCCCATGTATAGATGCCGGATCACTGGATACCACAGGCATAACTGTATTCGACCTTGCCGGAGAACCCAGATTATTCAACGGAAGAATTGATATGGGCGCCTATGAATGGAATACCTTTGTTGGGATAAATGAAAATAAATCTGTTAATGAAAATGCTGTTGTATATCCTAATCCTTTCAATAACTCTACCAGCATTTATTATATGCTCGATAAAGATCAAAAAGTTCAAATAAGCATTTATAAATCCGATGGAAAGCAGGTTCACAATAGCATTTTAAATCAACATTCAGGTGAGCAAAAGTTTAATTGGGATGCCAGCAAATTACCTTCGGGATACTATTATTATAAAATTCAGATGGGTGATAGAATATCTTCCGGCAAAATGATAAAAGTGAATTAAACTTACAAAGCAATATATCCCCCCACAATTTCTCCATAAAACATAGTGTGCATATCCCGGTTTGAACCGGAAAAATCGCTGGGTACATTTTCAGGATAAAACCTGTTTAGAACCTCCTTCGGCATAGCACTTCTGTCTTGCAGTTGCTTATAAATGACTTTACATTCAAGTGTAAGAGGAAGTTCCTTAATGCCTGGAGTTTCAATTTTATTTCCTTTTATGAGTGTTAAATCCAGTTCTTTTACCTTATCAACGTCGGCACCGCTTTTACTTCCGCAATAAGCCAAAATTTCTTTTGCCCTTTGCCCGCTTCCAACATTTATGGTAAATTCATTGCTTTCATTAAGCATTTTATGAGTAAACCTGCTTGTGCGCACATAAGCGATAAAAATAAGTTTATTCCATTCAATACCAATGTGGCCCCATGAAATGGTCATGCTGTTAACTTTATTGTCTGTTGCTGTAGTTATTAAAGCCGCTACTTTTACGCCGGACATAATTTCGCCGACGTAATCCATTATCTTTATTTCCTTTATATCAGATCTGGTTTCCATAAAATTTGTTTTATAACTTTTATTCTTCCGTTTGTAAAAGTAGGTAAATCATATCATTATTGCTCTGGCATTTTTAACAGAAAAATCTAAATTACTATTTCTACAATTAATGTAAATTATTTATTTCCCCATACAATTTCTTCATTTCAATTAATTTTACCTTTGCACAAACAAATTTAATGCGCAGAGGAAGAAATACATCAGCCAATACCGACTGGATAATCATATTTTTATATGCTGTTTTGGTATTTTTTGGATGGTTGAGTATTTATTCTGCAAGTTCAGGCGATGAGGTAATAAGCGTTTTCGATATGTCGGAACGCTACGGAAAACAACTTCTTTGGATAGGTTTGGCAGCAGTATTAGCAATAGTTATCATGATTATTGATGCCAAATTTTTCTCGCAGTTTGCCTATGGTTTCTACATAGGAATGATAATTATTTTAATAGGAGTTTTGCTGTTTGGAAAAACTGTTGCCGGCTCCAAATCATGGTTTCAAATAGGAAGTTTCGCCATACAACCTGCCGAGTTTGCAAAATTCGCCACCTCTCTGGCTTTGGCCAAATACCTAAGCACTCTAAATGTGGATTTTCGTCAGCTTAAAACACGAATATTCTCCATGGCGATACTTGCCCTTCCTGCAATTTTAATACTGTTACAAAACGATACTGGCTCTGCATTGGTATATTTTTCCTTTGCATTGGTATTGTTCCGCGAAGGTATGTCGGGAGCAATAATAATAGTAGGAGTTGTAATGGCAATACTATTTATTCTGACTTTACTCTTCGGTAAGATATATATGATTTCGGCATTGGCTATAGTTTTTATATTGATTTGGTTGTTATTTAAAAAATATCGTAAACACTTCAAAATAGGATTTGCAATTTTTGTGTTAGCATCATCATTTATTTATAGCGTAAACTATGGTTATGAAAACGTATTGGCCTCGCACCAGAAAAAGAGGATAAATGTATTAATTGGAATTGAAGATGACATTCACGGTGCAGGTTATAATGTTAATCAAAGCAAGATAGCCATTGGTTCGGGCGGATTGACCGGAAAGGGGTTCCGTCAGGGCATGCTTACACGAAATAATTTTGTTCCGGAGCAGGATACCGATTTCATTTATTGTACCGTTGGTGAAGAATGGGGTTTTATGGGCTCTGCAACTCTTGTATTATTGTA
>JBFFLX010000100.1:0-12887 GCA_041554435.1 Bacteroidales bacterium | reverse complement strand
TGAAGGATAATAAGAAGGGAAATTATCATAACTAAGCCATAAAGGAACTTCAGGAACCCTAACAAGGCTTTCTCCTTCAATTAATGCTCTCTCAGCAGTTGGGTTCTGTGTTGCAGCAAACCAATTGGCTAAAGCCTCGATATACCACTGACTATCACCGGAATATGAAAAGCCGGGCGAATTAGCATTATACTGGAAGATGTGAAAGGTTTCGTGGCTATTATTTACCCAATCATTTAAAACTCCGTTTGGCAAGGTAAGGTAAGGGTAGCCATTGCTATCAGTCCCCTGACCATTTCCCCATCCAAAGGGATAAAAAACATCATTTGTATTACCAGGTACGTGTATATATACATTATAAAAATAACCGTCTTCAGTATTAGGCGGGTCCAGCATTAATAGATCATTTAAACAGGTATTTCGATAACTAATCATACTATCTAAAAGCACGTCAACTTGTGTAGAAAAATCAAAATCACTGTCCCACCAAACTATGTATATGCTCCGCGTCATTGTATCACACTCATCCAGATTCCCATAAACACTATTAATGGTATACTGTGCTTTAATTTGGTAATTAAAAAGAAACAATACAAACGTTAAACAAATCGTTAAAAAAAAGGCAGCTCTTTTCATAATAATTTCCTTTAAAGTTAATATGATTAACTTATTGATATGTAGCGCTAAATAAACAAATTAGCAATTAGATAAAATCCTTAGCGATACAAAGATCGTAAAACATTAGTTAGAATTCACGACTATACCAGTAAATTAATACATTGTTATCCAATACTATTTGCTTTCACAGCCTTATTAATATTCATAATGCTATGAAACTCCTAAATTACTAGAATTGAGAAAACTGACCAAGCTAACAAGTTTAAAATCGCCAATGGAATGACTAGTAGAGCAGCAGCCACAGATGGTGTTCGCAAGGCAAGCGCTCTAACTAAAGTAATAACACAACTAATAAATCAGTATCAGTTATTGATTTACAGACTTAAGAACATGAGATTTATCGTTTAATTTAAGTTTAGTAATCAAGTGCCTGAATGAAAGCATAAAAATATCTACGAGCTGATTTAGGAATTAACTAATTATTTATATTTATTCTGATAGGTTTCACACTGAATTATTTCGTTTATTCATTAGTTATTTGTTTCTGAAAAATTTTCTTTCTATAATATTCACCAGAGTTTATTTCAAGGAAATAATACCCATCCATAGCATTATTGCCATTTTTATCTATACCATCCCACTTGACAAGATGCACTCCTTTTTTTATTTTTCCTGAGAAAATTTCTATCACTTCATCTTCATTTAAATCTTTTATCTGGATACTAATATTGGTATTGTAATTAATTTCATAACTAATATTCAAAGTATCTGAAAAGGGAGATGGAGTAAGTTCTAGGATTTCCACAGAATTATAGCCTTTGATTTTCATGTTGGGCGCCTCATTAAGAAATTCACCTAAATCTAATGCATATAGGTTTCCATCAGCACTACCCATGTACAGAATGTCATCTTTAACAAGAATATTCGAATAAAGGTTTCCTCCAATTTTAGTAAAGTTTTTTATACTACCATCTAATCTGTTAAGAGCGTAAAGATATCCCCTGCCCTTGCTTGAGCCGTAAACACTATAAGCATCGCCTGTTGTAAATAGCAAATAGTTTTTATATGCCAGAGGTTTCGAAAAGTTATTATTCAAAAACTCAAATGTCCAGTACTTTTTTCCGGTTTTCGCATCAAAAGCAAACATCTCGTGATTATCAGAACCTCCAATAAATAAGGTGTCATTTAGCAATAATGGGTCTCCGGAAATCCAGCCACCTTCCTTTTCTACATAGCTCCACTTTTTCTCTCCTGTATTTTTATCAAGGACCTGCAATTCTGGATTTCTCCCACCAAAAAACAACAAATTATCATTAATACTTAGTTGAGTGTTAATCTGACCAAATGTTTTATAAAGTTGTTTTTCATAGGTTTTATATCGCCAAAGTTCTTCACCTAAATCTAAGTTATAAGCATAAACTTTACCTTTCCAATCACCATAATACAGAGTTGAATTTTCTATTATCAAACCACTTTTAATGGCAGCGGAATCTGCTCTTAAAATTTCTTTTTTTAATTTTCCGGTCTTCAAATCAAATCCTGTCAATTTACCATTTCCTAATCCAAAAAATATCATTGAATTGTAAATTGCCGGAGCACCACTATGGTAATCCCAAGGGTCAATTTGCTTCGGTCCTTGATAATTTTCACTACTCACATTCCATAATTCATGTCCATTATCTTTATATAGTGCAAAAATGTCATTTCCACTTTTAAAATATACTATATCGTTATTAACCAATGCTTTTGACTGTATACTTGATTTGGTTTTAAAGTTCCAAATTTGCTTTCCAGTCTTTATATCAACAGCATAGAATACGGAGTCGTTACTCCCAAAATAAATGATATCTTCATCAATGACAGGATGCGACAGAATTTTTCCCTGGGTTTCAAACGACCATTGAACAAAAGGATTTTGCTGTGCATTCACATACAAAGAACTGATGATGATTACTATTAGACTTATTATAGTTTTCATTTTTATAAGCATTTATTTATAAGTATATATTATCACCCTAAGCGTTGCCTTCTTCTGTATTCATAGTTTATAACCATAAATTATACTAATTTATTTCTGATATTACATTACAGGTAATGCTTCAGCAATTGTGTCAAGGACCTTAAGTTTTGTATGACGCCTTTAACTATCATGTTGTTACATTAAATATTCTAATTCTATCTCAATTTACTCCTATAAAAATAATTATTATCCTTAACTATTTATTTGCTGCCATGGTTTATTGATTTTTTTTATGACAAGAAAGACCATAAACACTGGCATAATATACTTATTGCTTGATTATTTTGTTATATTCTTGAAAATATTCATCTCTTATGCGTAAGATATATATACCTTTCATTAAATATGCTAAATTAAAGGTTGCTTCATCTGCTGAATTTAAAGTATTGGCTAAAGAATAAAATACTTTATCACCTTGCATGTTGAATATTTCAATATGCATATCTTTAGTCCATAAATCAGAACTTTTTAGAGTTAAGTGTTCTCTTATGGGATTAGGATATATAGTAAACTTTTTGCTGTGAGTTTTTATTCCGGTATTTAGGTCCTCATCTATTTTTATAAGATTATTTGGTGAGAGATTAGCAAAATTTTGTACAATACCTGAACTCCACAATATTTGCAGGCTGTCAACTAAATCAGCATCTTTAAGCCCAAAATGAACTATTAAACTATTTTGACTACAATATCCCGATTGAGAAGTAACTTCTCTGGTTTGCCATACAGCAGTACCATTAATTTGGGCTTTACATCTTACTTTTGTTCCTATGGCCGACCGGTTTGACATTACACCATTAAGTTTTATTTTAATCCAATTATTTTCGTTTCCATCGTTCTTATATAAATAATTATTTTGAGTTTCATCCTGCCAGTTGGCAACCACAAGGTCCAGAAAGCCATTATTATCATAATCACCCCATGCACATCCATAGGAATTACCTATATCTGTTGCAGGAAGTTCATCCATAACTTTTGTAAATCCATCCTCTCCATCATTTCTGTAAAGAAAATTCTGCAGATCGTTTGAGCAATAACCATTGGTGACGAATATATCCAAATCACCATCATTATCGTAATCTCCAAAAGATGAGCTAAATGAGCAACCAGTGTCATTATTCCATGGCCCAAGCACTTCAGCAAAGACATCATTGCCTTTATTTTCAAATAACTGGTTGTTTTGCTGATAGTTGCTAATGAACAAATCATAATCACCATCATTGTCATAATCGGCCCAACTACTGCTATGAGAGCTGTAATTGTCTGATGTAATTGCAATATCTGTCAATTTTGTAAATTGAAAATCCCCATCATTACGGTATAGATTATTCTTTTGATTGTTTTCGTTACATACAAACAAGTCCTGATCACCATCATTATCATAGTCAACCCAATTTACTGACCGGGAATAATATGCGTCATTAGCAGGACTAATATCTTTAACTTTTTCGAAAAATCCTGTTCCGGTATTTCTGTATAAAGTATTTCTCTTGTTACCTGCGCTATTTGTTATATAAAGATCAACAAAGCCATCATTATCAGCATCGCCCCAGGCTGCAGTTTCAGAATATCCTCCTTCAGTCACAATTAAGCCTGTATCAATTTTATTGAAATTCCCATCTGGCGAATTTTTATATAGGAGGTTGTTAATATTATACCAGTTTACAATAAATACATCAATATTTCCATCATTATCAAAATCGGCACAACTTGCTCCATCAGATGGTGCACCATCATTTGTAATGGCACTTTCAACTAGACTAAATGTCTCACCATTATTATTAATATATAACATATTGTTTTCTCCCCCTGATGTACCATTTGTTATAAGGATATCTGGAAAATCATCGTTATTAATGTCAATGAAGTTACAACTACGCGATCCACTTGGAGTATTCACAATATCACCGGTAGTTACTTTACTGAACTGCTGTGCATTTATTATTATGTACGTAAAAGTCAAAAAGAAGACAGAAATTATTTTTTTCATAGAAATATATTTAAAAGTTTATACTTGAGAAAAGCAATTCATTAGTAATACTTTTTACTCCTCTATTTTTACAATTTTCTTTATAACAAAATAGTCCTTACTATAATCAGGACTAGGCAATATTATAGGACAATCTCTTACTTTATCACCTATTTCGATATAAACATTAATAGGCTTATTTATGTCGTATCCTACTATTTCTCCAACGATTAAGTTATCCGACATGATTGTATCATTGCCAAACTTAATAATCCACCCCCAACAGCATTCACATTTTTCTTGATTAAATCCCAATATTAATGCATTAGCATGCAAATTATCATCACTTTCATCCTTATCACATGAGGTAAAAGTTAAAAACATCATTATAAAAATGATGCCCCAGAAATATTTATTTTTCATTGTCATTTATGTATTTATTAATTTTTGAGTAAATCTAGATATAGAAAGTTTAGCAAAAAAATTATTTCAACATACTGTCACTTTATACAACCAGAAGCATAATTTAAGTAATCAAACTAATTATATTGACCAAAACCATTAGTATGTTGACAGAGTAGTAGTTATGTATTTATTAATTTATCTTTGTGATAAATTTAAAATATTGAGTTTAAAAAGAATATTAGAGCACATATTATTCTGGCTTGTTTATTGGGTCATGATAAGTTTTTTTCAGGGCCTGTATAATCTGGAGTTTAGTAAAATGCTACTCAGTAGCCTCACCTATCTTCCAATTACAATTATTTCGACTTATATATTCATCTATAATGTATTGCCTTATATATACAAAAAGAAAATATTGTTATTTATCCTCTTTTCTTTTTTGCTATTAGGAATCTCAGTTATACTGAGAAGAGTTTCAATCGAATATATACAGTTTCCTTTGTTTTTTGCCGACAGCGGATATACATTTATATTTTGGGACTGGTATCGTATAGGAGGACATTTTGTACAAACTATAGGCGTTATTGGGTTAGTTTCTGGGATAAAATATTACAGAGACTGGAACCAGAACAAAGACAAGATAGAGGCGCTCACGAAAGAGAAAAAGGAGGCTGAGTTAAGTTTTTTGCGGGCTCAGGTTCATCCTCATTTTTTATTTAATACTTTAAATTCTATTTATTATGAGGTATTAAAAAAATCTGATAAGGCAGCTGAATTGGTTATTCAATTATCAGATTTATTACGCTATACTTTATACGAGTGTAAGGATGACTTCATTCATATAAGTAAAGAGATAAAAATAATAAAAAACTACATTGAGATAGAGAAAAGCAGATATGGGAAACGCCTGAAAGTGAATTCCAGTTTTGACATAATAAATGACGCAAAGATTCCTCCTTTAATACTATTTTCAATTGTGGAAAATAGTTTTAAGCATGGTATTTCTGATCAAAAAGGAATTAGTGAAATTAATATCTCAATAAAGGTAAATCAGGATAAAGTAAGATTGGACATCTCAAACCCTGTTTCCAAAAGTGTGGAAAACGACACACATGGGGCTAAAAAGGGAATCGGTTTGGATAATACGATCAGGCAATTGGAAATTATCTATAATTCAAGATACACCCTGAATAATACGATTAAAGATAATACTTATATTTGTTTTTTAGAGATTCCTATAATTGATAAATGAGTAATATAAAATGTATTATTATTGAGGATGAATATCCTGCTGTTGAAATACTTAAAGGTTTTATTGCTAAGGTTTCGGGCATTGAAATCATTGCCAGTTTCGACAGTGCTTTGGATGCAATTAATTATTTATCAAAAAATGATGTTGATGTAATTTTTTTGGATATTCAATTACCGGAGTTAAACGGCATCGATTTTATTAAAACTCTTATTAATCCACCACTTATTGTAATAACCTCAGCCTATAATGAACATGCAATAGAAGCCTTTGAACTTGTTGTTTTCGATTATTTATTGAAACCTTATTCTTTTCAGCGATTTATTAAAACAATTAATAGGATTAGTAGTTATTTTGAATCTGATAAACCAGATAGTCAGCCCTTTAGCGACGAATATATAATTGTTAAAGAAAACCGTCATAATACAAAAGTTAAAGTCGATGATATCATATTTATTGAGAGTCAAAAAGAATATGTTAGAATTGTTTGTGAAAATTATGAGGTAAAAACAAAATTAGGAATTTCCAAAGTTGAAAAACTTTTTTCTGGAGATGCAATCTTAAGAGTACACCGTTCCTTTATGGTTTCATTAGGTAAAGTCACTTCTTATTCTAAGAATCAAATTACTTTAGATAAACATGTCATTCCCATAGGAAAACTTTACCAAAGAGATGTTTTAAAAAAACTAGATTAAAAATCTGAGATATCTTTATTTTATTACAATATCTGCAATAAGATTAAGAAAATAAGGTCCCATCCATGGCATTTTGTGCCCACCCTTAGGGAAACATTTTTGATTCCTTAGAAATATCAAATCCAGTTCAGGAAAAATTATTGTCAACTGGCCACCATCTCCTGTAGCAGCGAAGTTATGATTTGGCGATACATTGTCTATCCACCACAGATAACCATAGTAAGGAGCAAGTTTACCCGGACTTACTGATTCTATTAACCATTGTTCACTAACAATTTGTTTTCCTTTGTATTTACCATTTTGTTCCATTAGTTTTCCCACTTTAGAGGCGTTACTGATAGTGGTACGAGCTCCACCAAATACAATATAGTTTCCTGCACTATCCCTTACTAATCCAGAAGAATCCATTTCCAGTGGATCAAACAGGTATTTACTGAAAGCATCATTGGCATTCATTTTTGTAGCACTTTCAATTACCATACTCAGCATTTGTACCGATTCGTTGGAATAACCAAATTGAATACCAGGCAATGTATCCGGTTCAAAGTTTATCATATATTTATACATATCTTTTTCTGCCAAAATACCCTGATTCCCCGACCTCCTTTTTATCCCGGAAGTCATGGTAAGTAGGTGTTTTATGGTAATATTATTCTCAACACCAGCTTTCCATTCTGGCACGTATTTACTTACTGGAGCATTTATACTATCTATTATTTTTTTGTCAATAAGTATCCCAATAAGCAGGCCAGTCCACGATTTTACCATTGATGAAGTATTCATATATACCGAATCACAATCCGCATCTTTCCAGTAAGCTATTTGTTTATTCTTGTGAAATATCAAAACTTCGGTGGCTTCTGTTGTAGTGTCGCAAAAAGCAATCAATTTCTCAAGTTTTGCGTAATCTATTGCATTATCTAATTGCTGAGCAATAGATGACTGGACCAGAAGAAAGAGAATTAAAATCGATATTAAAATTTTTTTCATATTGATGATATGTTTTTATTGACTATTTATTCGATGGCATTTACCAAAATTTTGACCATTCTTTATGCAAAAAGTTCAAATGAAAGTCATCTCTTTTAACTAATTCAGAGGTTTAATTTTCACATTTCGAAATCTAATTTCCCCTGTTCCGGTTGCTTGCAACCCAATATAACCATCTGTTCTGGTATCATCAGTTAGATCTGCAATCAAAATATTATTGATCCATGCCTGGATATGATTCTTTTCAACTTTAATTTTATAGGTATTCCATTTATTGTTGGTTTCTACTATAGCCAGCGGAGTCGATTTCATTACTATTGCACCGGTTCTGTAATCCTGATTTGGATGCAAATCCCAAATATTTACTTCATAGCAATCGACTGGAGTTATTTCCTGATTTTTGCATCTGATAAAAATTCCGGAATTGATAGTACTATCGGGATTAAACTCCAATTCCAAAACAAAGTCATTATACAATTGTTTAGTAATTACAAAGCCATCCCCATTCTTAACAGTCCCAACTAATTCATTATCAGAATATTTCCAAACAGCATCTCCCACAATATGCCAATCATTAGTATTTTCCTGAAATAGAGAATATGAGTTCTGGCAGGAAGTGTTCAGCAAAAGAGTAATAAATATTAATAAATGAATTTTTAAATACTTCATCTCTAGTCATTTTACACGATTGATATAGGTATGAATGCTATATCTGTTATTACAATGCTAAATTAGAGATTCTTTTTTAAATTAGACGGATTCGATACATCCAGGATATTTTATCGCCATTAATTATTTATTTCCTGGAACCTAAACATATCATAAAGTTCAAGGTTATAGGGGTAATCCCAGCATCCCATTCTATGGTAAAGTTCACCTCCAAATCCTTTTTTATAAAGATGAATCCCATGAAGCGGATGGTTTTGATTATTATTTGGTGCAGACCCAAACATATCATACTCAGTACATCCCCATTGTTTTGCTATTTTTATTGATTCCCATTGTAAGGCATAACTTGCCATTAGTTTGTTATGGCTGGAAGAAGAAGCACCATATAGGTATGTTCCGCGTTTTTTCGACAAGACCAAAAACATAGATGAAAGAAATTCTCCTTCATAATCGGCCATTAACATTTTAATGCTAACTCCGTTTTTATTATTATCCTGATTCTTCAGTATGGTGGCAAAATATTCTTCATTCTGAATCGGCATATTATGTCGTATGGAGGTATCGAGATATAATTTATACCAATCCGAAATATGTTCTACACCATATTCCTTAATTCGAATTCCATTTTTAAATGCCCTTCTAATGTTATACTTAGTATTATATCTCATATTGCTAAGCAAATCCTCATCTTTTTGGGTTAAATCAAGAAAGAAGGTGTTTTTCGGTAAGCCGTCTTCAACGCTTTTCTTAAGATTCCATTTGGCAGTTTTAAAGTTTACCCGGTATTCTTGTGTAGTAGATTGAGGAGCTCCGATCCAGTTACCGGAATTATCAAAATAATCATCTTCCTCCGACCATTGATTTTTCCACATCAAATCGTAGCGTATAAACATACAGTTTTCAGGCAAATAAGGTTTAATTGTTTCTGATAAATGTTCCAGAAACACTCCCTGATTTTCGAAAACAGGCTCTAATTTTGGGCCATATGGAACATAAGCAAAGCAACTTTTATTATCTACATACTTTATCAACACTAACAAATCGTCACCCTTTTTCACAAGAGATTCTGAAGTGTTGATTAACAAATCTTTGGAAACTGTTAATTCAAATCCCTTTGGAATAAAACCCTGATGGCTTTTAACCCTTGCCCAGAATGATGTTTGAGGTAATATATTTGTGGTATTAAAGTCTTCAATTCCTTTTTTCTCTAATCTAAAAATCATAATTCTCTGGTCTTCTATGAAATTTTTTGCAAAATTAAGCAATCGGGATAAGAATAGAAACTGATTGAATGATTCATTTTTGACAAATAATATGAGGTTTCTATATTATTTTTGCAGTAATATTAAACTTTCCGACAAGACTTAGCCGGCTCAATCAATGTAAGAGGATGATGCTATACCATTATAACCAGGCATTATCAGACAACACTTTCATACAGGTTTTTGTTCCGGCAAATATTTCATCCTTGAGAGGATTAAGTTATTCTTTTTAACCCTAAATAATGGATTTACTTATGTCATTTTTTTATTTATTCTTTGTGGGGGGATTATTTATCTTATCTAATAAATTATACTTTATTTGTCTTTCTTTCCACCTGTCTCTTGCATATTGCTGCATATCAATAATGGTGTCGGTTTCATCAATTATTTCTAGGCCGAGCAAAGTTTCAATAATATCTTCCATTGTTACAATACCCTCCAAACCACCGTATTCATCTACTATTAATGCAATATGTTCTTTTCGTTCCAATAGTTTTTCCCAAAGTGAAAACAACACTATACTTTTTGGAACTACAACAATTTCCCTTTTAACATCTTTAAGTTTAAGTTCATTTTTACCTTCTGCCAGTTTTTCAAAAACCTCTTGTCTGAAAACATAGCCTGTAATATTTTCATCATTTTCTGAATATACCGGGATTCGGGAAAACTTTAAATATTCTTTATTTTTAAAAAAATCATTCAGATTAAGTTTTTCATCCGCCACAGCTACAACAACCCTTGGTGTCATTATTGAGGTAACATTAACTTTCTTAAGCCTGAGTAAATTTTGGATTATTTTGTGCTCTTTATTAGAAAAGATACCTTCATCGGCTCCTATATTTGCCAGGGCTGCAATTTCTTCTCTGCTGGTAGTTTGCTCTTGTTTGTTTTTAGAAATGAGTTTGGTAATATAGGCTGACATAACAACCAAAGGATAAGTAATTATTATCATGCCACGTATAATTATTGAGGAAGTCATTGCTAAGTTCCTCCAGTATATTGCACCTATGGTTTTTGGAATTATTTCTGTTATAACCAAAATTAAAATGGTTAAAATTGCCGACACTATTCCAAAAGATGCTTCACCGAATAAATAAACTGCCTGTGCTCCTACTCCGGCTGCACCTACCGTATGCGCTACTGTGTTCAATGATAGTATTGCTGATAAAGGCTTATCAATATTCAATTTTAGATCAACAAAAGTTTTTGCCCACGCATTTCCCTCTTCCTTTTTAACAATCAGGAAGGATTGCGGCGTTGAAAGTAGCACCGACTCCATTATAGAGCACATAAAAGAGACAAACAGAGCCAGAAATAAATAGAATAATAGTAATATCATGAATTTTCTTTCAAAATTACAACATTATAAATACTTGTTGCTTAATACATATAAAAAATGTCAACATACTTCAATAAAAAGCAATTGACATAAATAATCAGATAGAAAAAATTCTTCCGGGAAATCCTTTATTGTGGCTTATTAAATTTTTTATACAAACATTTTCCGCTAGGTGTTTGTGCAAGACCACCCAGCCCTGTACAGCATAATGAGGAAGGCATGGCATTTCCAACAGATTTCATCGCGTCGATTACTTCATCATAGGGAATTACAGTCTCAAATCCCGCCATAGCCATAATAAAGGAATTGTAGGCATTGCTTGCTGCCATAATATTTTTACCCAGACAAGGTACTTCAACTCTTACAGCAACAGGGTCGCATACCAAACCCAGTTGATTTTGCAATGCCATAGATGCGGCTGCTAATGCTTTTTTAGCAGAGCCGCCGTTTAGTTCCACCAGTCCGGCTGCCGCCATTGCTGAAGCAGCACCTGTTTCTACCTGACAACCTCCTTCTTCTGCGGAGAAGGTGTATTTGGAGGCAATAAAAACACCTGCTATTCCTGCAGCAAGAAATGCCTTTACCATTTCTTTGAGGTCAAATTCTCTTTCCTCAAGGGAAGCAAACAAAGCACCTCCTACCACACCACAACTCCCTGCTGTAGGAGCGGCAACTATTAGCCCCATAGAACTTTTTACTTCCATAATGGCAGCGGTATAAGCAATTATGGAACTGTTAACTGACTTTTGAATGCGACCGTCTTTTACTGCTTTTTCGATTAAGGGCGACTGAGGCCCTAGTATACGGTCTTTGAAATAAGTCCCTTTTAATCCACTATCAATGGAATCTTTGATAATCAGAACAATTTCCTCCATTTGCTTTATTATAGCATCTGTTTTTAGTCCTGTACAAGCATTTTCATAAATTATTGCAAGTTCCGATAATGGGAGGTTTATTTCAACAGCCAGTTCAAGCATTTCATCCACAGTAGTAAAAGGAAGGTTTATTTCAAAGGCAAAGGGTGTAGGCATTACCGGCACTAATTCATATTTTGTATAAGTATACTTTATCGGACTAATAATGTTTTCAATTTGTTCACCTAAGTTTCCGCTAGATTTAATATTTAGCAATAACTTGTTATCTGCATTTTGTGATTTGTATAATTTAAATTCTGAAAGTTTATTTGTCAGAGTGTTTTCTATTTCAGTAATCATTTCTGAGTTAATATTTTGGAAACAAAGTAGTGTTTCAAAATAATTACCTTTTATAGAAACTTCAAAACTATCCCATTCCACAATTTCAAACACACCACCGCCGGTTGAAATTGCCAGGATATGCAGAGCTTCACTATCAGGATATTGCACACTTATTTGGTAGGCATTGGGGTGTTTATTTTCCAGTTCCGTAATAATGTATTCTATTGTAAACTTACTGTTTTCAAGGAGTTTCTCATAATTTACTATTTCGGGGTCTGACATTTCCAAGCCTAATAATCCGCCAGCTAATCCTAAAGCTGAGCCCTGCCCCAGATAGGTAGTAGCCAAAGCACCCTTTTTATCAAACTCCACCAGTACTTTATAAAAGTCAGGCTTAGCAGCCTGTTTGATAATGCTTCCTATGCGATGGGCTGCCGCAGTATGCGAACTGGATGGTCCCCGCATAACCGGACCGATA
>JBFFLX010000099.1:0-13005 GCA_041554435.1 Bacteroidales bacterium | reverse complement strand
GAAACTTTGAGACTTTGTCCCGAAGGTTTTCGGGATGGTGGCGAAAAAAAATTAAAAGTAGCCACTAAGACGCCAAGACACGAAGGAGCACAAAGGGTTTAGGTAGAAAGAAAAAAATAAATTTAAAGAAAACGTAAATAATATATTTCGACAAATCCCTTAGAGTAACTTTGAGACTTTGTCCCGAAGGTTTTCGGGATGGTGGCGAAAAAATTAAAATTAGCCACGAAGACGCCGAGACACGAAGGAGCACTAAGGGTTTAGTTAGAAAAATAAATAATTAACACACTATTGATAAATAAAAACAATAAAAGATGATTAAAATGAATAAAAAATTATTTTCGCTGCTCGTTTTAAGCATAGCGATTTTTATTGTTTCCTGTGAACAGGGCAATAAAAAAAATGATAAAAACACTGAAGAAGAAATGACAGTAACATCACATTACGACTGGAGCAGAAATGCTAATATTTACGAGGTAAACATAAGGCAGTATACGCCCGAAGGAACATTCGATGCTTTTAGAGCCCACTTACCAAGATTAAAGGAAATGGGAGTTGATATATTATGGATAATGCCGATACATCCTGTAGGAGAATTGAATAGAAAAGGAACCCTGGGTAGTTATTATGCCGTAAGAGATTATAAAGCCATTAATCCTGAATTTGGTAACCTTCAGGATTTTAAAGAACTGGTTGACGAAGCCCACAGCCTTGGAATGAAAGTAATTATCGACTGGGTTGCAAATCATACCTCATGGGATAATGTGTGGGTTGATGAGCATGAAGATTATTATGAAAAAAAGGATGGAAAATATGTCTCTCCTTTCGATTGGACAGATGTAATTTCATTGGATTATAATAATCCTGAAATGCGTGCAGCCATGACCGATGCACTGAAATATTGGCTCACTGAAGCAAATATCGATGGTTATCGTTGTGATGTTGCCGGAATGGTTCCCGTTGATTTCTGGGAAAATGCCAGAGTAGAAATGGAAAAGGTAAAACCGGTTTTTATGCTTGCCGAAGATGAAGATAATTTTGCTCTAATGAACAAAGCCTTCGACATGAACTATGCATGGAAATTAAATCATCTTATGAACGACATCGCTAAAGGAGATAAAAAAGCAGTTGATATTTGGGATTATATTCTCTGGTCGGGAACCTCATTTCCTGAAGATGTTTATAGAATGAACTTCCTTACAAACCATGATGAAAACTCTTGGAATGGAACCATTGAAGAACGTCTTGGGGAGGGAGCAGAAGCATTTGCAGTTCTTGCATGGACACTCCGTGGTATGCCATTAATATATTCAGGGCAGGAAGCTGGATTAAATAAAAGGCTTGAATTTTTTGAAAAAGATACCATCAATTGGTCCGACATAAAATATCAGGATTTCTATACAAAACTTAACACATTAAAGAAAGTAAATAAAGCTTTATTAGCAGGTAAAGAAGGTGGCATGATGCTACAAATTTCCCCGGATCAAAATAAAAACGTTTTTGCTTTCTCAAGAGAAAGGCATGGAAATCAAGTTGTTGTGATTACGAACCTTAGTGCAAAACCTCAGGAATTTACCATTGAAGGCGATTTGGCAAACGGAGAGTTTAACAATTATTTTACTAACGAAAATACAAACTTAAAGTCAGGTACAAAATTTGACTTAAAGCCATGGGAATATTTCGTATTCGTTAAATAACCTTTGATATAAATAAATAGAAAAGGCTGAATTTTTTTAAATATTCAGCCTTTTTTTTATAGAACTTAAAAATTATTTAATTATCATTTTACCACTTATTTTCTCTCCGTTTATTTTAAATGTGTAGAAATAAACACCTGATTTCAAGCCATTTGCTTTAAAAGTTATTTGATTTTCGCCGGAAGGCAGATTGTTATAATTATTTGAACCAACGAGTTTTCCATCAACCGAATAAACTTCCATAATTACATTGGAACTGTTAGTTAAGTTTAAAGTAAATGTGGTTTGACTATGGAATGGGTTGGGGGAGTTTTGTGAGATGGTAGTATTGGAAATATTTATTTCTTCTATATCAACTAAATTACCACAATACACATTTGTGTTGGATTCGTTATAAAAGTCATAATCACTAAAAGAAAAATCGGTTATATATTTATATTGAACAGAGCCTGTAAAATCATCGTTTTCAAATGAAGCAAAAACAAATGGAATTGTCCACCCATCTCCAACATCGAAAGTATAATTTGCTGCGGTTGCAAAATATGATGACCACATGCCATCTGAAAATAAAGTAACATTAGTTGGCGCATCTTCACCGGAACTATTATCTGTAATTTGATATGTTCCCGGATCAAATCCTCTACACCAAATATTTGGAGCAGTATTTTCTAATGTTTCCGGCATGTCAGTATCTATCCAGGATACAAATATTTTATTTCCACTCTGATTTTTAGTAATATGTACACGGTTGTCCTCTTGTAATTCACCAAATATCCCTCTAAAAGTATTAGGGCTACCCATCTTTACAGTGCAATACTTACTGGAATTATTTTCTGTAAAGATATCCAGCACCGGAAAATATCCACTTTCTGTTACAATACTATATGGATTGCTTCCTGTAAGTCCAATAATAACTGCTATGTGCAATTCATTATTATTATCAACTGTAATATCATGGTCGAACCCAGTTGTATATGAAATTTCAGTTCTTTCGGGAGGATTTCCCGCAAAAATAAAATCAATTTGTTCGTCGTTTAATAAGTGATATACAATGCCAATAAGTCCTGTAGGGCCGTCCAACTGAACAAATTCAGGTCCTTGCCAGGTTTCTCCGCCATCGGTGGTTTTCCAGTAAATGGGATAGAGATTATAGTAACCGCTTTGCTGTTCTGCCATACCATTGTTAGCCAGCATGCTTATATATCCCGTTTGCCCATCTGCCCCAAAGGCAATTTTTAAATCTTGTGGCCCTGATAAACCTCCGTTTGTGAGTACTTCAATTTTGCTGTTGTAATATTCAAAATCCTGTAAACTTTCGTTCCAAATACCTCTGGTAATTACTATGCTATCCTGATATTGCCATGCGTCGTCAAACAGAGGTGTTACTATAAATACATTACCCTGAGAATTAATGGTAAAAGCACTTGGGTGATAGTTACCGTAGGCATTTGACGAATCGAAGTTTTGTATGTGATAAGAAGTATCTCCAATACTCGAAACACCATGAATAAAACCTGATGATTGCTGGTTTGCCCCACTAAGATTATAAACTATAAATGCATTATCAGGATCATCATTGCCTTCCGGATTATAAATACCATGATGAGGATTTGAACCAACCATATCTCCATAATAGAAGTTTCTTATCATAGTATCCCAGGTGATTCCCCCGTCGGTGGAAATATCATAACCAAGATCACCGGCATTACCACCAGGGTCGAGAGTTCCTCCCATCCTATGGTAAAAACTAATTGTATTTAAATCAGGGTTAACCCACAATGAACGCAAATTGGCAGCAAAATCATAAACGTTGGCAGCAGTTCCAATATCGACGATATTTACAATATTTACATCCGCCGTAGGCGATAATTTCTCCGGATAAATTATTTTGTTTTGGTTTAACTGTGTACTATTTACACTTAAAGTTGAAGTTTTTATACCGCTTTTAAAGGTATAATTCTGTTGAGCATTGGTTAAATTGAAGATTCCTAGGAATACGATAATAAGTAAAAACTTTTTCATAAGTATGGATTTATTAATTTGGTATTTAATTAGATACGCATTGGAAAGTGTACGTTTATTTTAAAGTGTGCTATAATTTTCTGACATTAAAATTTATAAAATAGTTGCATAATGAAACATAAGATAAAAATACGTATTTTCGTAGTTTATAATAAACTATCTTTTCTTAATAAATGAAACGACAGGTAACAATAAAAGACATAGCTGAAAAACTGGGAATAAGTGTTTCCACCGTTTCACGTGCTCTTAAAGATCATCCGGACATTAGTTTAAAAACCAGGCAGGCCGTTAAAGAACTTGCCAAATTGCTGGGTTATAAGCCAAATTTGATTGCTCTTAACCTCAAAAACAGTAAAACTAATACCATTGGTTTGATTGTTCCTGAAGTTGAACATCACTTCTTTTCTAAAATTTTAAATGGAATTGAGGAAGTTGCTTATGAAAATAACTATAATGTTCTAGTGGTTCAATCCAACGAATCGTATATGCGGGAAGTTTTGAACACTCAAACATTAATTGCAAATCGTGTTGATGGTGTTTTGGTTTCTTTTGCCAAAGAAACTCAGGATTATTCTCATTTTCAGCAAATGCTGGATTATGAAATACCAATTGTTTTTTTCGACAGAACAATAGAGGATTTTCATGCTGACGGAGTAGTGGTGGATGATTACTCAGGAGCCTATAATGCTGTTAAGCATCTGATTGATAAAGGGTGTAAACGGATTGCTTTATACTCTTCTCCACAACATATGCTGATTGGAAAAAATCGTTTTCAGGGCTATAAAGATGCACTTGAAAAACATGGCCTTAAATATGAAAAGGACCTGGTATATCCTTGTGATACTATCGACTCTGCTATGAAAATATCCAGAAGTGTTTTAAAGAAGCACGATAAACCTGATGGTATTTTTGCCGTAAACGATTTGACCGCCATCGGAGTGATGAAAGTTGCCAAACAGTTGGGGATAAAAATTCCTGAAGATTTAAAAGTAGTTGGATTTGAAAATAGCAGAAGTGCTACTATTTGTGAACCCGAACTTACCAGCGTCGACCAGTTTGGTTATAATCTGGGGAAAAAATCGGCTGAACTTTTATTAAAACGAATTAAAGACAACGATTTTAACTACGAACCTGAATATTTAAAACTCAAAACCGAACTAATAATCAGAGGATCCAGTTAGTGAATAACATATGGATTTGATATTCAGTTATACTAACTTTTGATTATTAAGTATTTCTCTTTCCCAATTTTTCTACTTTTGTCGTTTAAAAATTTAATTATGATTTTAAATTCTATAGTTTGGGATGTCCCTCCCGAAATATTTTCTATACCTGATAATATTGCTATCATCGGAGGATTGTCGGTAAGATGGTACGGGCTATTATTCGCAATGTCGTTTATTGTTGGTTATATAATAATGCAAAAGATATTTAAAAATGAAGGCATAGGTGAAAAGGTTCTGGATCAGTTATCTACCTATATGTTGATTTTTACAATTGTTGGAGCTCGTTTAGGACATTGCCTTTTTTATGAACCGGCTTATTATCTTTCAAACCCAATTGAAATATTGAAAATATGGGAAGGCGGACTGGCAAGTCACGGTGCCGCAGTGGGAATACTGGTAGGCCTGTATTTCTTCTCAAAAGCAAATAAAAAACCATTTTTGTGGACAATGGATAGAATTGTTATAGTTGTTGCTTTAGCAGGATTTTTTATTAGAATGGGGAATCTGATGAATTCAGAAATTTTTGGAGATGTTACCGACCTTCCCTGGGGATTTGTTTTTACAAGATATTACGATCCTGCATTTGCTGTAGATGCGCGACATCCTACTCAAATTTATGAAGCTTTATCCTATTTATTGATATTCGTTTTCCTTTTCAGAAGTTATTGGAAGGTTAATGGTAAAACTACCAATGGTGAGTTGTTTGGTTATTTTTTGGTTCTTCTTTTCAGTGTCCGCTTCCTTATAGAATTTATTAAAGTTCCTCAGGTGGGCTTTGAAGCCGATATGATGTTGAATATGGGACAAATATTAAGTATCCCCTTTGTAATTGTTGGAGGATATTTATTATATAGTGCCAAACAAAAAAAAGGAGACCAAATGGCCTCCTGATTTCAAATTTATTTTTTTAACCCTAAATATGCAATAGAACCGAAAAAAGCATTCTATTGCATATCGACTAAGACTTTCATCCATTTTGTAAAAACCAAAATGGTGAAACTCTATACCGAGTAATGTCGGTACGGGATTACCCTTGCTAATGCAATAGTTCAGCTCGTTCCTTACTTCCTATTGCATAAACCGGGTTTAAGATATTAATTATCTGAGATTTAAATTCTGTATTTGTTCATAAAATACGCTATCTACATCATTAGCAAGTTTTTCCTGTTTATTCTGACGTGTTAACTGCCCCAGATTTTGAAGTGATGCCAATGCCGATTGTATTTCATTTTGATAAGCATCTTTAAACTTTGGTTTTAGCCCGTCGTAATAATACAAATCCTGACTATATCTGTCGAATATTTCCTGTACAACTTCATTTGCTTTCTCAGTTGCTCCGGCCTGATAATAAAGGTCAGCCCATCTTATCATAAAATAATCATACGGGAATTTATCAGCAGGGAAAAACTCTCTTCCCTTATCTAAAGCTTCAATTGCCTTATCTTTTTTATTGTCATCGAGAAGTCCTTCAGCTAGTCGCATATAATATTGTTTCGACATACTCACATTTCTTGCACTTTCTCTGTCAACAACAACGTCATCTTTATTTAGTCTACCCCATCTTGCATCGTCCGACATAAGAACCTCATATGATCTCTCAGCATCTACTCCGCCAATTCCATCCCGGTAAACCGGACCAACAAATGGTTTAAAGCGATAAACAACTCCTTCCTGATGACAGTATTTATCTACATTAAATACATTTTTTAATGTAGCAGGATTCGCAAAATATATTGGTCTTTCCCAATTATTTGTTGCAATTAAATCCAGCAACATCAAGTCGTTTCTGTATAGACCATTTTGTTTTATATCCCAATCAATTACCTTAACTATTTTATCAGCATTTTCAGGTTTTACTGTTCCTGTTTTAACAACCTGTGCTGAGTCGACAATTAATTTTAATTTTTTTACCGGAAGATAATTAACCCACTGTCCGTTTTGTAGAGGTATTTTAGTTCTTTTATCGTTATTTTTAACAAAGTCGATGGCATCTTTAACATTAGTCCGATCCTCAATTCTTGCAAAAACAGGCAGGTAATTTTGATCACCCATTAAATAGAACTCCGGATCAATGCTTAATGGCAGTTTTTCAGATTCATATACTTTTTTACCCATTTGATTTACATACCAATCGCCCGAGGAAAGCATATAGTTAACTACCCTTACGTCAGTTCTGTAACCTTCAACTTCTTGTACATACCACAATGGGAAAGTATCGTTATCACCATTGGTAAATAGTATAGCATTGGGTTCACATGATGCGAGATACATTTTCGCAAAATCGGGAGCTGCATATTTTCCTGAACGGTCATGACTTTCCCAGCCCTGAGTAGCCATAATAGTGGGCACTAATAATGTACTTAAAGCAGTAACCGTAATTACTGTTACTTTTTTGTTGCCCATGAACTTTTTGAAAGTTTCAAACAAGGCTAAAACACCAAGTCCTATCCAAATAGAAAATGCGTAGAAAGAACCGGCATAGGCATAATCTCGTTCACGCGGCTGCAGTGGAGTTTGGTTGAGGTATACAACAATTGCAATCCCCGTCATAAAGAACAACAGAAACACCACCCATGTTTCTTTTTTACTTCTTTTTAATTGATAGGCAAATCCTAGTAAACCAAGAATAAGTGGTAGAAAATAGAATTTTGTTCTGGCCGGATTTTCCATGCTTGGTGGGAGATTCGATTGGTCGCCCAACCTCATACTATCTATGAAGTTAATACCGCTAATCCAGTTTCCATGTTGTATTTCACCCTGACTTTCAATATTATTTTGCCTTCCAGCGAAGTTCCAAAGGAAATATCTAATATAAAGATGATCAACCTGATAGGTGAAGAAGTATTTTAAATTTTCGCCAAAAGTAGGTTTGTATCTTACTTCGCTTGTTCCATCACCCTTATCAATCCGAATTGCTTTTCCCTTATCGCCTCCATATTGCTTATATAACTGAATATGAGCAGGTTTCTGATTACTCCACATACGTGGGAATAATCCCATAAAGCGTTCATCATAAACAGGTATTGTGCCTTTCCTGTCGTCTTTAATTATATATTTTCCACTTTTTTTATCTTTCATATAAATTGGAGTTCCATCCTTTGAGTCGATGGCTGGAGCATTATAATACTGACCATAAATTAGTGGCCATGATCCGTATTGCTCACGATTTAAGTATGAAAGAAGGCTAAGTGCATCTTTAGGATCATTTTCGTTAATAGGTGTATTTGCATTAGCACGAATAACAAGTATTGCAAACGAAGAATAGCCTATTAAAATAAATGTAAACGCAAGTATTACTGTGTTTAAAACAACTTTTCCTTTTTTACGAGTATAATGAAGACCAAATACTATTAGTCCAACAATAAGAAGGAAGAAGAATATTGTACCCGAATTAAATGGAAGACCGAGACCGTTAACAAAGAAGAACTCAATTTTTCCTGATAAAGCAACTGTCCAGGGGATTATTATATACATAACAACTGCCAAAATAGCTATTGAGATTATACCCGCTGCAAAAAAGCCTTTGGTTGTTGGTTTATATCTTTTGAAATAGAATACATACACAATTGCAGGAATTGCCAATAGGTTAAGTAGGTGAACTCCAATTGATAATCCAACGATATAAGCAATTAATAAGAGCCACCTGTATCCACTTCTCATATCGGCCACTTCTTCCCATTTAAGGATTGCCCAGAAAACAACAGCAGTAAGAAATGATGACATTGCATATACTTCCCCTTCAACGGCTGAAAACCAGAATGAGTCGGAAAACGTATAAGCTAAAGAGCCAACGATACCGGCTCCAAAAACTGCCCATGCATTAGTTTCAGAAATTTCAAAAGATCCTGATTTAACGAAAAGTTTTTTCGCCAGCATAGTAATTGACCAAAAAAGAAATAATATGGTAAAACTACTTGATAAGGCTGACATTACGTTAACCATCATAGCGGTGTTTGAAACATCGCCAAATGCGAACATTGAGAAAAATCTACCTAATAATTGAAAAAGGGGTGCTCCCGGTGGGTGACCAACCTGAAGTTTATAGGCTGTGGCAATGTACTCTCCACAATCCCACCAACTTGCTGTAGGTTCTAAGGTTAATAAATAGGTTATTGTGGCTATGCCAAATACAATCCATCCAGTTAGATTGTTAATCTTTTTATAATTCTTCATTTTATATGAGATTTCCTGCAAGAATATTAATTAGCGAAAATAGGAATTTTACAATAACATATTTTTTTTAAAGGTTTTTATTTAACAGAAATTAATAATTTCGCTGCAATTAGTTCATACCAAAAATTAGCGAAATGACACTTATAATAAAGGGAAGCGGTTTAACCGTAGAAGATATAGTTAAAGTTGCCCGACATGGCGAAAAAGTAGAGCTTGACAGTGAAGCTTTAGGCAGAATTAAAAAATGCCGTACAATGCTTGAGAAAAAAATCGATGCTCATGAAATTATGTATGGAGTAAATACAGGAATTGGAGAGTTTTCGGAAGTAGTTTTAAACGATGATCAGGTTAAGGATTTTCAAAAATATCTGATTTACAATCATGCGGCCGGTATTGGGGAAGCTATGAATGAGGAATATGTTAGAGGGGCTATGCTGGGCAGAATAAATGTTCATGCTCATGGTAATTCAGGTATTCGTCCGGAAATTACACTTACTCTTGTTGAAATGCTTAACAAGGGAGTTACACCATTTGTTTGTCAGAAAGGAAGTGTTGGAGCTTCCGGCGATTTAGCGCCTATGTCGCAAATAGCATTGTTATTAATGGGAGAAGGTAAGGCTTTTTACAAGGGAGAATTACTGGAAGGCAAGGATGCTATGGAAAGAGCAGGCATAGAGGTTCCTGGTCTTCAGGCCAGAGATGGTTTGGGAACAATTAACGGCTCCAATGTCCTTACAGCTATGAGTGCCATATTTATTTATGATGCCAATAACTGGCTTAAGCAAGCAGAAATAGGTGCAGCAATGTCGTTGGAAGCCTTAAAAGCCAATATGGGGCCATACACATCACGTTTGCATGAAGTTAGAGGTTTTAAAGGTGCCGTAAGGAGTGCAAAAGCCATAGCCAAAATGGTAGAAGGTGGAGATTTAAAAGAGGGTAAAGTAGCTCATAAAGTACAGGATGCATATTCAATGCGTTCAAGTCCGCAGGTTATTGGTGCTGCCCACGATGCTATCGCTTATGCCAAATCACAAGTGGAAATTGAGCTTAATGGGGTAGGAGATAATCCCATATTTTTCCCTGACGAAGACATGGCATTATCTGGAGCAAACTTCCAGGGAACACCTGTTTCTTTGCCAATGGACATGGCAGGTATAGCGATTACAATGGTTAGCGTTTTGTCGGAAAGGCGTATGAATCGTCTTAATAATCCTGCTTTAAGCGTTGGATTACCTGCATTTCTTACAAAAGGTGCCGGTATGTTTTCTGGCATGATGCTAAGTCAGTATACTGCTGATATGCAAATAGTTGAGCAGAGAATACTATCTGCTCCTGCCTCCATACAATCGATACCTGCTGCCGCCGATCAGGAAGACTTCGTTTCCATGGGAATGAATACTGCCATAAAAAACTTCCAAATACTGGATAACGCATACGGTGTTTTGGGAATTGAGATAATGGCAGCTGCTCAGGCCTTGGATTTTCGTGAATATAATTTTGGTAAAGGAACAAAAACAGCACATAAAGTAGTTAGAAAATATGTTGATTTCCTGGATATTGACAGACCTTTGTATAAGGATCATAATTCGATGAAAGATTTAATTAAATCATGTGAAATATTAAATGAAGTTGAAAAAGAAATAGGGAAACTGGATTAGGAAATCAATGGTATCGGCTTAAGAATTATCGATTATATACAAAGCTTGATAATATTACGTTCATAGGGAACATTATATTTATAGGGGTTAATTTCATTAATCCCACATTTTATTCCTGAGCGAATCGTCCCGGAGGGACAAAACATTGGTAGAGAGCACATTAAAAAATGAATCATAGTTCCGTAGAAACGAGATACTATTTTATCGAACAACAATTATTAAAAATAAAATTTTGGAAGAAGAAAATAAGATAAGTCAGGAAGAGATTAAGCGTCCACCTCAATTAACATTATTGTGTATTTTGAGTTTTATAGCTGGTGGTTTGTCGATCATTGGCAACCTGTATATTTATGGATTCTATGATGAATTATTAACTTTAATAAAAGAGGGGAATATACCTCAATTTTTTGGAGAGGATGTGGATTATTCCTTTCTTGCTGATATAAGTCAGCCATATTTTCTGTGGCTGGTATTATTAAATGCTTCCTCTGTTATTGGGGTATTTTTAATGTGGAAATTCAATGCGATAGGTTTCCATGTATATACTTTATCAGAAATATTAATACTTATAGTGCCTGAAATATATATTCCCGGAAGACCGTTTCCTTTTTTTGACATACTTATTACTTTAGTTTTTGTACTTTTATATTTTAAAAATTTGAAATTACTTGGAAGACTATAAAAACAAAAATAACAATGATAAAAAATCACAATCTACACCTTATATTATAAAGGCGATTTCATTTTTTATTATTTTTAGTTCAATATTGGCAATAATCTTCTTTTCCTATGTATTATTTTTCAAAGGAAATATTATTAGTGAGAGTGCAAGTTTTGTTGAAAACCCAGTATTTAGCATAATCACATATATAATATTTGAAATAGTTTTATTTATATGCCTCATAATAGGAAGTTTGTTAATAAACAGAATGAATAAATGGGGTATAATTATAATTCCAATTGCACTTACTTTACTACTAATATTAAATTATTGTTATTATGGTCATTTCGATTGGGTTTATCTGTTTCTTTTTTCATTGATACTGATAATATTGGCATTTAACCTAAAAAAATTCAGATAAAAGCTTGTCATCACAGGATTTTATTATAACTTGCATGGTTTTTACGGAAAAATTGTAAAATTACATACAAATAGATAAGTAAAAAAACACGTAAATAAGCGCTATTAGCGAAAGTTAAAATTTATTTTTTGTTGCATGTGTATTATTTAATTGTTAAGTTTGTAAAAAATTTATTAAAAAATCATAAAAAGAATGTAAATTAAAATTAGTAATTCATTAACCAAAAATTATCATTATGAGAAAAATTACAATTTTACTAGCGTTCTTGTTTTTCGTTGGAGCAAATTTAGCCAACGCCCAAACAAGAACCATTAGTGGTAAGGTTACTAGCGCCGATGATGGCATGGGAATTCCTGGTGCAACAGTTGTTATAAAAGGTACAACTACAGGAACAACCACTGACCTCGACGGTAAGTATTCCTTAAATGTAGAGCCTTCAGCAGAGGCTTTAGTTTTCTCCTTCGTTGGTATGACTACTGTAGAAGTCGAATTAGGCAACAGTAATACTATTGACGTAGTGTTGGAAACAGAATCTCTATTAATGGATGAGGTAGTTGTTACCGCACTTGGTATTTCCCGTGAGAAGAAATCACTGGGATATGCAGTTCAGGAACTTGACGGTTCTGCAGTAAACCAGGTAAGGGAAACTAACGTAGTAAACTCATTGGCAGGTAAAGCAACGGGTGTTGATATCCGTACTGCATCTACCATGGGAGGTTCTGCAAACATCCTTATCAGAGGTACTGCCTCATTAACACAAAACAACCAGGCGATGTTCGTTATTGATGGTGTTCCTGTTGACAACCACAATACAAATGAGGACAGAGCTGTAGCCGGGTCAACAACAACCAACCAGAATGATGGATGGGGTGGTTATGACTATGGTAATACTGCCATGGACATCAACCCTGATGACATTGCGTCAGTATCTATTCTTAAGGGTGCTGCAGCAACTGCACTTTATGGTTCACGTGCTGCCAACGGTGTTGTTATGATTACAACTAAAAAAGGTAAAACTACCGAATCAGGTAAGAAAAGATTAGGTGTAACCATAAATTCTGGTGTTCAATTCAGTACTGCTGATATGTCAACAACAGCACATTACCAAGATCAGTATGGTGGTGGTTATGGTCCTTTCTATGAGAAT
>JBFFLX010000098.1:0-13102 GCA_041554435.1 Bacteroidales bacterium | reverse complement strand
CATATAGCCACCATCAGACATCAGAAAAATATTTTCTGCATACTCCATATAATAACCACCTAAACAACTTTGCCACAGTAGGTTTCCCTGTTTGTCAATTTTTATAACCCAGATATCATCCAAAGAATAGGGATCGTCAGTATTACCATGGTATCCATATACATCACCGTCATCAGAATCTGAATTGCCGAGAATAACATAACTATCATCTAATTCAAGAACATTTGTAAAAAATTCACTTCTTGTGCCTCCATAGCATTGTTGCCATTCAATATTTAAGCCAGAATCCAATTTGACGGCCCAGCCATCGAAGAATCCACCTCCGGGATCACCGTGAAAATTACATATTGTATCATAATTTCCTCCGCCTAAGCCATCGGTGGCACCAACTACTAAATAACCCATATCAGATGTTTCAATAATAGCACCTCCATTCTCAAAGCCTTCTCCTCCAAGGCTTTTTTCCCATAAAAGTTCTCCACTATTACTTGATTTAAAAATCCATATATCCCAGGCTCCATTTTGGTTAGATATATCACCATTTTGAGAGGTGGAAATGCACAAGTTAATAATACCTCCATCTGTTGTAGTTCTTGTATCTTCGATGAAATCTATACCGCTACCACCGTAAACTTTTTCCCAAATTATTTCCAAATCCTCATTTATCATAATTCCCCAAATACTAGAATTAGACATGAACCATGGGTTATTGCTAATATCTCCATCAGAAGAGTTTGTTTGAGCAGCAATAAAATATTGACCATCACTAATTTTTAAAATTTTGTATGGTCCTTCACCTTTTGTTCCTCCAATTGTATTTGTTGTTAACAAACTACCTAAAGAATCAGTTTTTATAATAAAGATGTCATCCAGTCCATGATTGTATTCAATATCTCCGTCAACAGATTCCGTTCTTGCAACAATAATAAAGTTTTCTGTATCTTTTACAATCCCATAACCTTCATCAGAAAGAGTTCCACCAAAGCAGGATTCCCATTTTGGTTTAAATTCTTGTGCCAATATTTGAGTGTTAACAAAGATGAACATAGCCAATATCGAACTTATTAAAACTTTCATATAACTATACTATGAGGATTGATATTACATTTCTTTTCAAATTATATTTATCTTGCAACAACAAATTTACCAGTCCTTTGCACTCCTTCTGAATTAAGAGAATAGAAGTATAAGCCTGCCTTATAATTACTAATGTCTATTGTTTCATTCTTTAGTTGACTATCTATAACTACTTTACTGACACAAGTTCCATTTGAATTATAAATATACATTTTATAAAATTGCTTAGTTGATTCTGGTAAATTATAATTAAATGTAATGTTGTTTTCGGCCGGATTAGGACAAACTTTTATGCTATAGAAATCTTTATCTGTTCTATTATTTATCCCAACTAATGTACTATCGTACAATTCTGTCACTCTTATATAATCTAATTCGCCTACATCAAAGTAACACCTCCAATCATAAGATCTTGTTGTAAAAGATAAAGCATAATCCCAATCATCTAGTTGAATCACTCCTTTATAAATATATTCCCTAGAATATTCTCCATAACAATATTGCCATTCAATATTTCCTAAATAATCCAGTTTTACAAACCATACATCATCTCCCCCTGGCACAAAACCATTAAATCCTTCCACATCGCCATCATCTGAAGTAGTACTTCCAACTATCATATAGCCACCATCAGACATCAGAAAAATATTTTCTGCATACTCCATATAATAACCACCTAAACAGCTTTGCCACAATAGGTTTCCTTGCTTATCAATTTTTATTACCCATATATCATCCAAAGAATAGGGGTCATTAGTATTACCATGATATCCGTATACATCACCGTCATCAGAATCTGAATTGCCGAGAATTACATAACTATCTTCGAGTTCCAGAACGTTCGTAAAATTTTCACTTTTCGTTCCTCCATAGCATTCTTGCCATTCTATATTTAATACAGAATCTAGTTTGAGCACCCAGCCATCAGAGTATCCACCACCGGGATCACCGTGAAAATTACATATTGTATCATAATTTCCTCCGCCTAAGCCATCGGTGGCACCAACTACTAAATAACCCATATCAGATGTTTCAATAACAGCACCTCCATTCTCAAAACCTTCACCTCCAAGGCTTTTTTCCCATATTAATTCTCCAGAATTATTTAACTTAAACATCCATATATCCCAACCTCCATAGGAATTAGATATATCACCATTTTGAGAAGTGGTAGTACATAAGTTAATAATACCTCCATCTAATGTAGTTCTTGAATCCTCTATAAATTCTATACCACTACCACCATAAACTTTTTCCCATACTATTTCCAAATCCTCATTTATCATAATTCCCCAGAAGATGGAATTTGACATAGGCCATGGATTGTAACTTATATCCCCATCAGAGGAATTTGTTTGAGCAGCAATAAAATATTGACCTTCGCTAATTCTAATAATTTTATATGGTCCTTCACTTTTAGTTCCTCCTATTGTCTTTGTTTTTATAACATTACCTAAAGAATCTGTTTTTATAATCAAAATGTCATTCAATCCTTGATTGTATTCAATATCTCCATCAATAGACTCTGTTTGGGCAACAATAATAAAGATATCCGAATCTTTTGCAATTCCATATCCTTCATCAGAAAGAGTACCACCAAAACAGGATTCCCATTTTGGTGTAAACTCTTGGGCAGATATTTGATTTGTAACCAAGATCAATATCGAGAATATCGTACGGAATAAAACCTTCATATTTATTTACTTTGAGTATTGATATGTTAATTTTAATATCAAATGAGTTTTATTTTGTAACAACAAATTTACCACGTTTTATTGATTAAACTGTTTCAATGGTATAAAAATATACACCACTCAATATGTTTATATTATATGATTATAACTATAACCTAAACCAACTAAAACGAATTGATGATTTGCCTAATAAAATAAATCGTTATAATGCTCCTTGATAACCATATTCAACTCACTAATCAACATAGCGGTAGCACCCCAAATCAAATTATCTTCAAAATAATAACAGGGTACATTTACCAAACTGCCGTTTCGGTGATTAATGTCTTTTTTTGTAAAGGTAGATGGCTTTAGTAAAATACCCACTTCTGTTTCTATTATCCTTTCAACTTCTACTTTATTGGCAACAAAATCAGGTCGTTCATTGGTAAAACCCACATAAGAATGTACCTCAAAATTACTTGGGGGGATATATAATTTACTTAGGTTTCCAAGCAGTTCAACTTTTTCAGGCCGAATTCCCATTTCCTCATTTGCCTCTCTAAGGGCAGTATCAGCAAGTGTTTTGTCTTCTTTTTCCAACTTTCCTCCGGGAAAGGAAACCTGTCCGCTATGCACTGTATTATCGACGGTACGTTTCATAAGTACCAGCATTAATTTCTCCTTATAAGGATAAAACAAAATAAGTACAGCACTTTTTCGGGGATTTGCCTTTTGTGCCATTTTTTTTAATTCCTCCAGGCGCGTTATAGGTGCCATTTTTAACTGTGCCTCTAAACCCGGTAATGTCTTAAGAGATATTTTTAGTTTTTCTTTAAATAGTTCAAACTTATTCATGCCGCAAAAGTAAAGAATTCAACATTTAGTTTTTTTATCTTTTTATGAAGGTGAAACAAAAATTTGTTCTAACTTTGTTTGGTCTGATATAAATTGGATTCATGCTTAAAGAAAAGAAGAAACCTACAGTAAAAAGCGATACTGACAAGGAAGAATTAAAAAAGTTAATCTTGTTTAATGACGAAGTAAATACTTTTGACTTTGTTATTGATTCGTTGGTTGAAGTTTGTGAGCATGATTTGATGCAAGCCGAAAATTGTGCAATGATTGCTCATTATAAAGGAAAATGTGCTGTTAAAACAGGAACTTTTGATGAGTTAAAACCCTTACACCTAGGTTTGTCGAATCGGCAGTTAACAGTTGAAATACAGTAAGATATGTGGTGGATAATAATATTGCTTATTTTAATAGGATTATTGCTTTTAGTGCTGGAGATATTAGTAATTCCGGGTGCAGGAGTAGTAGGATTGGTTGGCTTTGGACTAATGGTAGCAGGTGTTTGGTTATCGTATACAAGTATTGGAACTACCACTGGAAATGTAGTTTTACTTTCCACCATCGGCCTAAATATTGCTGGTGTTGTGTTAGCCATAAGATCGAAAACATGGAATAAAGCCATGCTAAATACTGAAAATACGGGAAGGGTAAACCTTATTGATTCAGAAAAAATTAAGGTTGGAGACCAGGGAATCACAGTTAGCAGATGCGCCCCAATGGGCAAAGTTTTAATAAATGGTGAATACATTGAAGTTAGTGCCTTATCAGAGTTTATTGATCAAAACACCAAAGTTGAAATCATAAAAATTCAGGGCAACAAAGTATATATAAAACAAATTAAAGATAGTTGATATGAATGAAATGTATGTAATTATTGCGATTGGAGTAGGTGCCATATTTTTATTATGGATTATATTCTACTTTATTCCGGTAGGTTTATGGTTTACAGCCCTTGTTTCGGGTGTTAGAATAAACTTACTACAATTGGTGCTTATGAGATGGCGTAGAGTACCACCAAGAGTAATTGTAAACAGTATGATTGGTGCCACTAAGGCAGGACTTAGTTTAAAACGTGATGATCTGGAAGCCCACTTCCTTGCCGGAGGACGGGTACAACAGGTTGTAAATGCTTTAATTTCTGCCGATAAGGCAAATATTGAGTTAAACTTTAAAACTGCTACAGCCATCGATCTTGCCGGTCGTGATGTATTGGAAGCTGTACAGATGTCGGTTAACCCAAAAGTTATTGATACTAAGAAAGTTGCCGCTGTTGCCAAGGATGGTATACAGTTAATTGCCATAGCAAGGGTAACTGTAAGAGCAAATATCAAACAATTGGTAGGAGGTGCAGGAGAAGAAACAGTTTTAGCACGTGTTGGTGAAGGTATTGTATCATCAATTGGTTCTGCCGATTCACATAAAGCCGTTCTTGAAAATCCTGATTCCATTTCCAGAGTTGTTTTGGATAAAGGACTGGATTCGGGTACTGCTTTTGAAATATTGTCCATTGATATAGCCGACATAGATATTGGAAAAAATATTGGTGCTGTACTTCAAATGGATCAGGCAAATGCCGATAAGAATATTGCTCAGGCGAAAGCCGAAGAAAGAAGAGCCATGGCTGTTGCTCAGGAGCAGGAGATGAAAGCCAAAGCTCAGGAAGCACGTGCTAATGTTATTCAGGCAGAAGCACAAATTCCAATGGCTATAGCCGATGCGTTCCGTAGCGGTAATTTGGGAATAATGGATTATTATAAATTCCAGAATATTCAGGCCGACACTAAAATGAGAGATTCGATTAGTGAAGACCCGGGAATAACAGAAGATCCTAATCAAAGTTAAATCTTTGTTTTGAGAAACAATTTTAAACCGCCCGGGACGTTTTTCCACGGGCGGTTTTTTTTATACAGAAATTAGTTAATTTTGCCTTTAAGAACGAGTTGTAGATTTCATAATAATAAATGGGAAGAAGTAAGTTTGATAATTTAATGGTGATAGGAGAAAAGCCTATTTCAAAAAAGGATAAAGAATATCTTCTCAAAGCATGGGATTACGTTCAAAAATATTCCTCCAAAATTGATGACAGAGAGCGACCTTATATCGATCATGCCGTTGATGTTGCTGAAACCTGCGTAAGGGAAATAGGTCTTGGTCCAACTTCTGCTATTTGCTCACTCCTCCACGGACTTGTAATTAACAAACTAGTCGACTTAAAAGATCTTGAAAAGGATTTTGGGGATAATGTTGTAGAAATATTAGGAGGTTTTGAAAAAGTATCTCAACTTCAAACAGAGAGAGTAAGTTTTCAATCGGAAACGTTCAGTAAACTCTTTCTTTCTCTGGTGGATGATATTCGTGTTATACTGATAAGACTATCCCACGATCTCAATGATTTACGAAATATTGATAATCTGGGCGATAGAAAAAAGGCCCTAATACAGGAAATAAAATATATCTATACCCCCATTGCTCACAGGCTTGGTTTATATAAAATAAAAACCGAACTGGAAGAGAGGGTAATGCTTTTCGAAAATGCTGAAATATACAATGCCATAGAAACTAAAATTCAGGAGACTAAGGCAAAGAGAGAAGTATTTATTCAGGATTTTATTCGTCCTTTCGAGCGGGAGTTAATTGCTCAGGGCTTCGACTTTGAAATTAAGTGGCGTACAAAATCCATTCCCAGTATCTGGGCAAAAATGAAACGACAAAATATCGATTTTGATCAGGTTTTCGATTTATTTGCCATCAGAATTATTATAAAAAGCAAAAAGTTAAAGACAGAAAAAGAAGATTGCTGGAGAGTTTATTCGGTGGTGACAAATTTTTATTCTCCCGATCCAAAACGTCTGCGCGACTGGATTTCATCGCCCAAAGCAAGTGGCTACGAATCATTGCATACTACTGTTAAAAGTCAGAAAGACAGATATGTAGAAGTGCAGATAAGAACCCAAAGAATGGATGAAATAGCCGAAAAAGGACAAGCATCGCACTGGGCTTATAAGGGTGTGATGGATAAAAAAAATACCGATGACTGGTTAAACCAGGTTAGAGATATTTTGGAAGATCCTGATCAAATTCAGCACGATTCAGCGTATAAAACAGGAGCAGAAAAAAATAATAACATTTTTGTCTTTACTCCTATGGGCGATTTAAAGCAGTTGAAAGCAGGCTCAACCGTTCTTGATTTTGCTTTTGAAATTCATACCGATGTGGGAAGTAGCTGTCAGGGAGCACGAGTTAATAATAAGGTAGTTCCCATTAGATATGAACTTAAAAATGGAGATAAGGTTGATATACTTACTTCCAAAAATCAAAAACCTAAGCTCGACTGGCTTTCATTTGTAAATACTGAAAGAGCAAGAGTTAAAATTAAACGTAAACTAAAAGAAGACAAATACCGTGAAGCCGAAAATGGTAAGGAATTGCTGTTGAGAAAATTTAAAAACTGGAAATACAAAAGTACCGACGACCTGATTAATTTTCTTGTTAAACATTATAAACTGGATACAAGTATCGATTTATACTATCTGATTGCCGCTGAAAAATTGGATATAACTGAAATTAAGAAACTGTTACAGGATTTTGTAAAAAAAGATGACTTACAGGAAAGAGCAGAAGAACAGGCTGCAAAAGTTGAGAAAGAACAAAAAATTAAAACTGACAAAACCTCCGATAATAATGAAATAATTTATATCGGTAAAAACCTGAAAAATATTAACTACCGCATGGCAAAGTGCTGTAACCCAATTATGGGAGATAAAGTATTTGGCTTTGTAACTATAGCCGGAGGAATTACTATTCACCGAAATAATTGCCCCAATGCAAATCGACTTAAAACAAATTATCCCTATCGTTTAATGAATGTTAAATGGATACAAGGTAAGGAAGATGCTTATGTGGGCGCTAATCTGAAAATTTCAGGTGAAGATAAACTCGGTCTTGTTGGCAGCATTACAACTATAATTACCAACGATTTAAAAGTTAATATGCGATCCATTAATTTTACTTCCAAAGGGAAGAAGTTCTCAGGGATTTTAAGTGTTTTGGTTAAGGATACCGAACATCTTAAGCAACTGATAGCCAAAATTATGAAGGTTGATGGGGTTGAAAAAGTAGTGAGGGTTAAATAGAGTCTTCACCATTTCCATAAACCAGTCGATAACCCGAACCATGAATAGTAATAATGTTTATTGATTCATCCTCAGATAAATATTTCCTCAATTTTGTAATATAAACATCCATCGAGCGGGTGGTAAAATAATTTGCATCTCCCCATATATTGTTCAATGCAAGACTTTTAGGAAGTACTTCACCCTTTTGTTCCAGAAGTAATTTTAATAGTTCAGATTCCTTGGGGGAAAGAGTTCGTTCTGAAATATCCATTTCATTTTTTAGAACTCTTGTTTTAGGGTTGAATTTAAACTTCCCAAAAGTAAAATTTTCAATTACATAAGTGTTTGATCCACCACCTCTGTTTAATATTGCTTTTATTTTAAACAACAAAATTTCCGTATCGAAAGGTTTTGTTATATAATCGTCGGCACCTGATTTATAACCTTTTAGTATATCTTCCCGCAAGGTTTTAGCAGTAATAAAAATGAATGGAGTTTCCGAATTACTTTCCTTTATCTGTTTTGCAATGGTAAATCCGTCAACATTGGGAAGCATTACATCAAGTATTACCAAGTCGTAGTGTTTTGATTCGAATTTTGGGAAGGCAAATTTTCCGTCGTCTACCCAATCAACTTTAAAATCACTAAGTTCCAGATATGATTTTAAAACCGTACCAAAACTCTTATCATCTTCTACCAATAGTAAACTTGCCATTTTTTATATTTTACGATTTACACACTAAAGATATAGTAAACTTAGTTCCATTATCAACTTCACTATTAACACTTATCTCGCCTCCATGGGCTTCAATAATGGCTTTAACATAACTCAAGCCAAGTCCGAAACCTTTTATATTGTGGATGTTACCGCTTGGCTTACGATAAAACTTATCGAATATATGTTTTTGAACCTCTTTGCTCATCCCCATGCCGTTATCAGAAATTTCGAGTATGAATTTATTACTTCTGTTATTCGTTTCTATAAGTATTTCCGGCTTTTTGTCGTTGTATTTTAAAGCATTGTCGATGAGATTGTTAAGTACGTTGGCAAAATGAATTTCATCAACTTTAATATTATAACATGAGGCTTTTAAAGATGTAAGTATCCTGCCTCCCTTATCTTCGGCCCTCATATTAAGAACATTGGCAACATTGTCGATTATACTATGCACATCATTATCTTCCAGGTTCAGGCTAAAGTCGTCATTATCAATTTGAGCCATTTGTAAAACCCTTTCTACCTGTGAGTTCATCCTTTTGTTTTCTTTTTTAATTATATCCACATAATAGTTGGTCTTTTCGCTATTGCCACTTATTTTTGGTGATTCGATGGCTGAGGAAGCGAGGCTGATGGTTGCAATTGGAGTTTTAAACTCATGGGTCATATTATTAATGAAATCCGACTTAACTTCAGAAATTTTCTTTTGTTTTTGGATATAGTATAAGGTAAGTCCAAAGGTGAATAAAATTATTGTAGTAAATAATAAGGAACCGATTATTAGTAAATATAATGACTTGTATATCATTTTATTAGCGTCGGGGAAGCCGATACTTAAAAAGGTGCTGCTCTTAAAAAAGTCGTTGGGATAAAGTTGTGTTTCATATTGTAAATCCAATACCGAGCTAGTGTCGGGTAATGACGAAATAATCTTATTCTCATTTTCTTTTTTCTCAAAAATTTGATATTGGAAATCTAAATCTATACCATTATTTTTCAAAGAGCTACTCAATATTTCATCCAGATTATTATTGTTTGCAATGAGTCGTGTTCTTTCATTATCGAAACTGTATTCCATAACCCACCTGTCGATATTCTTTTGAAATTGCTCCATTTTTTCTTCCACAACCCTTTCTTTAACAGATTGTAATTCAAGAACATGTTGAGCAGAGTCAATGATGTGCTCAACATTAAATATATCATCACTTAGAATGTATTCAACATTATTATTTAAGAAAACATGGTTTTCATCATCATCAAAATCGGCGCTTATTTTTACCGTAGTTTTAGGATTTTTGGTGGAATCGCTTAATACAATCACTGTTTGCCCATTCTTGGTATTGATTTCCTTAACTACTCTTTTACTTTTGTTTTTCCACTTTAATTGATTCTGGGTGGATTTTATTAATGAATCCAATGTTTTTTGTTGTTGCAGAAATTCAAACTCCGGAACTTTTGGTGCCGGAGGCAGGTCTATCTTCTCATTCATGAAGTAGAACATCTCTTTATTTTCCAGTTTGTCAACCGTTTCATTCAGCGATTTATAAACAGTTTTATTGAAGACTGCCTTTTCCTTTTTAATGGCGTAATCTATCCACAATGCCTGAACGAAAATAATTCCCAAAAGGCTCAACGACATTAAAACAATTATATATCTATAATACGGACGCATTTAATTTATGTTAATTATAATTTTCAAAAGTACTAAGGATTTGCCTGATTCTTACAACTTTAACCTTTCTTTAACCTTTTTTAACCGGCCTTAACCGCAAACAGCATCTCCAATAAATAGTTTTGTATCATTAATAAATTTATCGAATTTAAACTTAAAAATAAGAAAAATGAAAAGATTAATCGCAATTTGTTTTATGGGTATTCTTGGAGGCTTAGTTGTTATGTCTCATCCTATAAAAGCACAGGATACAAAAAAGGAAACAAAAGAAAAAAAGGTAAGAATTAAAACTGTAAAGGAAGAAAATGGCAAAAAGGTTGTTTTCGACACTACATTCACTCTTAAAGGAGATATGGATGATATTCATCTGGAAAAATATGGTATTGATAGCGATGGAGAAGATGTAAGCGTAGAAGTTACCGTTGACTCCGATGGAAATATGAGTAAAAGCAAAAATGTTTTTGTTATAAAAGATAAAGATGGAAATGTGGAAATTAAGACTGATGGAAAAAGAACTTTTTCATTTTCCAAAGCTGATGGTGATGAACCTGGCATTATTAAATGGATAGATGAGGATGGAAATGTGGAAGTAATAGATATTAGTTCGCATATGAAAGATATAGATGTAAACATGGAACATGTTTATAAAGAACTGGCTGAGGCGCAAAAGGAAATGTACTTCTCACAGGAAGAATTGCAAAAAAAACTTGAAAACATAGATGAAATAATTGAACTTAAGGAACTCAAAAAACTGGAACAACTTGGAGAACTGGATAAGTTAAAGGAACTACAGTTTATGAGTATACCTGATGCTCCACATGCGCCTGATTATGTGTTCTTTTCCGATAATCATCACGCTAGTGTATCTGATGTTGAATTGAGAGATGCCGGCATAAAAAATAAACCAAACCGTTTGGGTGTTGAAAATATAGATATCGACATTAAAAAAGGGATGGTTGATTTATACTTCAAGTTGAAAGAAGATGGAAATCCAAAAGTAATTGTTTATAATGTTTATGGCGATAAAGTGTTATCCGAAAAACCAGAGAAGATGAATAATCAGTACAGCATAAGAATTGACTTGTCGGAGAAGCAACATGGCACTTACTATATCATGATAGTAGACGGCAATAGTTCCAAAACTGAAAGAATAAGAATTTAATTAAACAAACGATAGAGTAAATTTCTGGAAGGGAATGACCGGGGGGTTGTTCCCTTTTTTTTATAGTCGAAAAGTCGAATGGTCGAAAAGTCGAATGGTCGAAAAGTCGAATAGTCGAATGGTCGAATTGTCAAATAATTGAGATATTTTAATTAACGCCACTATAAAACCCGACTATTAGACTATTCGACCCTTTGACTATCAGACTATACTTGCAACCCAACTATTCAAACCACTCATTTATCGTTTTATCGTAGTCGATTTCGCTATGGTGGGTAAATTCGTTGGTACATGAATCATAGGTATAGTCTTTTTCCCATTCTTCATGGTTTTCTGAAATTTCTTTTACGGCATTAATAATGAAGTCGAGTTCTTCATTTGTCATAGTAGGGTGGAGGGAGACTCTTACAAAACCTGGTTTTTCAGAGAGGTCGCCACTATTAATTTTTTCGGTAATTCTTCTGGATTCTTCCTGTGTTACATTTAATAAAAAATGCCCGTAGGTTCCTGCACAGGCGCAGCCTCCTCTTACCTGAACGCCAAATCTGTCGTTTAGAAGTTTAACAATCAGGTTGTAGTGTATATTTTCAAACCAAAATGAAAAAATTCCCAGTCGGTTATCAATATTATCGGCCAGAACATTTAAACCTTCTATTTTTCCAAATCCTGAGAAAGCCTGCTTCACTAATTCTTCCTCTCTTTGATGGATTAATTTGGTATTAAGTTGTTCTTTTAATTTTATTGCAAGTGCTGCTCTTATAGTTTGAATAAAACCGGGTGTTCCACCATCTTCACGTAGTTCGATATCATCGAAATATTTATGTCCTCCCCAGGGGTCTGTCCATTCTACCGTGCCACCTCCCGGATGATCAGGAACTTTGCAATTATAAAGCGAATTACAGAATATCAAAACTCCCGGACCTCCTGGGCCACCCAGAAATTTATGCGGTGAAAAGAAAATTGCATCCAGTTTCATTTCCGGATCTTCAGGATGCATATCAATGTCGACATAAGGTGCAGAAGCAGCAAAGTCGATTAAGGCAATACCTCCATGCTGATGCATAATTTTGGCAAGTCCGTAATAGTTTGGCTCAACTCCCGTAACATTGGAACATGCTGTAAATGAGCCTATTTTGGTTTCCCGATTTGAATATTCTTTGATTTGTTCTTTAAAGGCTTCAACATCACATAGATTGTCAGGTTTATGTTCTATCAAAACTACATCGGCAATGGTTTCAAGCCATGAAGTATGATTGGAATGATGTTCCATATGAGTTATAAAAACCACAGGACGTTTCTCTTCGGGAACATCTTCTTTTTTGTAAGTTCCCGTAAAATCTTTCAAGCCTAAAATCCGTTGAAACTTATTTATTACCTGAGTCATGCCGAAACCTGCTGTAATAATTACATCATCCTCATTGGCGTTTACATGCTGTTTGATAATTTTATGTGCTTCATTATAGGCACGTGTCATCAAAGTGCCGGTATGAGTTGTTTCGGTGTGAGTGTTGGCTACAAAGGGTCCAATTTCATTGGCAATTTTATCCTCTATGGGTTTATAAAGTCTGCCACTGGCAACCCAGTCGGCATATAGAACTTTTTGCTTCCCGTAAGGCGACTCAAAATAAGTGTCGTTACCAATAATATTTTTACGAAACCTGCCGAAATGATCACTTAATCTATCCATACACTCCAAAGAAATTAATGATTTTTATGTAGCATTATGACAACCACTAAAAGTAAATTGATGCATTTTTGAAGCAGCAAATTTAGTAAATTAAAACGTAGTGTCTAGTAGAGTTTTATGTGAATTATTTGCAAAAAAAAAGT
>JBFFLX010000097.1:0-13462 GCA_041554435.1 Bacteroidales bacterium | reverse complement strand
TGGATTATTGTCGGGTAGTTTATATGCCGCTCTTTCCGATAAATATCTATTTCTTACAAAGTATCTTGGCGAAAAAAATATTCACTTCTCGTCAGAAATAACAAAAGATAACGGCCTGTTGTTTAAGGCTGCAATGGATAAACTTGGATTGACTCACGATCAGTTAAATGCTATATTATTTAGAGAATACCATCCCGGAACAATTTGGTATGTCTTTGCTGCACTAGGAGCCCTGACTTCGGTTTTGTTATTTATTTATAATAAAAGGGCTGTCTAAAAGTCAAAGAGTCCAATAGTCAAAAAGTCGAGTTTTATTGTTTTAAGTTATTAACCAATTGACCATTGGACAATTCCACCCTTTGACCATTCGACTTTGTTTTTTCTTCTCTTAAGGATATTTAAGAAATTGATTTGTAGATTAAGAATGTAAATCTTAATTTTACACACTCAAAAAATTATAATTGTAATATGGAAAAAGTAATTGAATATATACGCGATAATAAAGAGCGTTTTCTTGAAGAATTGTTTGAAGCGATTAGAATACCATCTATAAGTTCGCTTTCAGAACACAAAGGTGATATGATTAAAATGGCTGAAACTTATAAAGAAGTTCTTTTAAAAGCCGGAGTTGATAAGGCAGAGGTTATGCCAACAAAAGGTAACCCTGTTGTTTATGCTGAAAAGATTATCGATGAGAGTTTACCCACAATTTTGGTTTATGCGCATTATGATGTAATGCCTGTGGATCCTATTGATTTATGGGATTCAAAACCTTTTGAGCCGGAAGTGAGAGATGGAAAAATTTATGCTCGTGGTGCCGACGATGACAAAGGTCAGGGATTTATCCAGGTGAAAGCCTTCGAATCGGTTGTGAAAAACGATAAACTTGCTGTAAATGTGAAGTTTATGATTGAAGGTGAAGAAGAGATCGGATCAGTTAGTTTGGGTGCTTTCTGTGAAGAACATAAGGAAATGCTTAAGTCTGATATTATTTTGGTTTCTGATACGGGAATGATAGCCGAAGATATTCCTTCAATTACAACTGGTTTACGAGGTCTTGCTTATTGGGAAGTAGAAGTTATTGGTCCTAATCGTGATTTACATTCAGGTTTGTTTGGTGGTGGAGTTGCCAATCCAATAAATGTGCTTTCAAAAATGATTGCCTCTATGACTGATGAAAACAATAAAGTAGTTATGCCGGGCTTTTATGATGATGTATTAAATGCCAGTGATGCTGAGCGTACAAAATTAAATGAAGCTCCTTTCAATCTCGACGAGTATAAAAAAGCGGTAGACGTTGAAGAGGTTGATGGCGAAAAAGGATATACAACTATTGAACGCACAGGTATTCGTCCTTCCTTCGATATTTGTGGTATTTGGGGCGGTTATACCGGAGAAGGAGCAAAAACCGTTTTACCTTCACGGGCTTATGCTAAGATTTCTTCTCGCCTGGTACCAAATCAAAATCATGTTAAGATTGCCAAGATGTTTGAAGAATATTTCACCAGCATTGCTCCCAAATCAGTGAAAGTAAAGGTAAAGACTTTACATGGCGGACAAGCCTATGTTTGCCCAATTGATTTGCCTGCTTATAAGGCTGCTGAAAAAGCATTCGAGAAAACTTATGGAAAATCACCTGTTCCAATGCGTAGCGGTGGCAGTATCCCTATTATTTCAACTTTTGAAGATATATTGGGGACAAAAACCATACTTATGGGATTCGGACTTGAGTCGGATGCAATACATTCGCCAAACGAAAATTTCCCTTTGGTTAATTTCTATAACGGAATAGAAACAGTTGCATGGTTCTACAAATACTTTGCTGAAGAAATGAAGTAGTTCTATAATAAAAATAAAATAAAAAGAGGCTGTCAGGAAAAGGGAGCCTCTTTTTTTGTGTAATAACGGATATGAGATTTCTCCTCAAATCCTCCATTCTATTTCGGATTAACGATCGAAATGATATAAAAAATATTTAGTGGGAATATTTAATGTATGATATTAATAACCGAAACAATAAAATGTCATCCTATGTTTGCAAAAGCAATAATTAAAAATTTACTCCTTTGGCTTTCTAGGCCTTCTTGCCCTTTTGTTGGGGTTTTGTGGCTCATCACGTCTATAGGTCTTCCTTTCAGGGAAAAACTTGTTTTCTCCTTCTTCCGACTTATCTTTAAAATCTTTTTTCTTAGGGCCGTCGAATTTCCTATTGCCTGATGACCTTGGTTTGTGAGGTCGGCTGCTGTTTTTTTCATAGGAAGAAAAATCCTTATCCTTATCCCAACTGGGAGAGAAAGTCTTCTTTTTGAATTTACTGTCTCTTTTTGGTCTCTCAGTATCGGAATTATATTTCTCCTTTTTTGAACCTTCATATAGGTCGAACCTCATGAATTTCGTTTCTATGGGGCCATTATAGAGTTCAATTTTTCTGGATGGGCGTAAGCCGATAAATTTCACTGCCTCAGCATTTGGCGTAATTATCCATGCAGTAAATCCGGAGAAATTTGTTTTAAGTGTGTCGCCAATACCTTTATAAAGGTCTCTCAATTCTCCTCTTTCTTCCAATCGCTTCCCGTAAGGGGGATTAAAAATAAGAACACCCTTATTGTTTTCAGGTATTAACTGATCGAAATATTTATTTTCGGTAATAACATCTTTATGAAGTCCTGCATTTTTAAGATTTCTTTTGGTGATCTTTACAGCAACTTCCGACCTGTCGGAGGCTATGATATTACATTCTGTTTCCGAAATCTTTTCATTTGCTTCACTTTTAATCTTTTCCCAAAGTTCGGTATCGAAATTATTCCAGTTTTGCAAAGCATATTTTTCACGATAGTATCCGGCCGGAATGTTCATGGCCATCATAGCAGCCTCAATGGGAATCGTACCTGAACCACACATAGGATCTATTAAATCTACTGTAGCATCCCACTCGCTAAGTTTTAACATGCCCGCTGCAAGCACCTCATTTATAGGTGCTTTATCGACGGCTATTTTGTATTCTCTCTTATGCAAGGATTCTCCTGAACTGTCGAGAGAAATGGTACAAACATCGTGAGCAATGTGTACATCAATATAAATATCAGGCTTCTCGATGTTTACCCATGGGCGGCGACCTTTTTTCTCACGAAACTGATCCACAATACCATCCTTCACCCTGAGGGAAGCAAAATGGGAATGATCCACCTCAGAATAAAATACATTGGCATTGATAATGAAACTTTGATTTAAATCGAAGATGCTTGTCCAGTCGATTTTTCTTACCTTTTCGTAAAGCTGATCGTTGCTCTTGGCTTCGAAAACCCCAATAGGTTTGAGTATTCTGATAGCAGTGCGACACAAATAATTGCACTTATATAGCAATTCATCATCTCCTTTAAAAGTAGCACCACGTTTTATTATTTCAACGTCTTTTGCTCCTAATTCTTTTAGTTCTTTGGCAAGAACTTCTTCTAAACCGGCAAAAGTTTTAGCCAGAAAATCGAATCCCGGCTCAAAAGTTTTTAATCCTTCCATAAGGCGGCAAAATTAACTAAATTGCGTCACATAATATTTTGATTGATTATAAATTTTAATATGGAAATAAAAGAAGCACAAAATAGAGTCGATCAGTGGATTAAGAGTACAGGTGTGAGGTATTTTAATGAGTTGACAAATATGACCATTCTCACTGAAGAGGTTGGTGAACTGGCTCGTATAATGGCGCGTAAGTACGGTGAACAGTCGTTTAAAGAGTCGGATGATAAATATAATATGGCTGATGAAATGGCTGATATTTTATGGGTATTGATATGTTTAGCCAATCAAACAGGTGTAGATTTGGATGAAGCTTTGCTGAAAAATATTCAGAAAAAATCCTTGCGGGACGAGCATCGCCATAAAAATAATCCCAAATTAAAAAGTTAAATTACTTCTATTCCATAAGTTGTGTGGACATATGAATGGCTGAAGCAAGATTTTTTGCCTCTTTTTGTCCCAGTACTTTTGAATAACGAATTTTGAGGTTTTCCCAGGCTTCGTCAATTTCAGGTATTAGTAGACTTCCTTTTTTTGTGGTGTAAATTTCAATACTGCGGCCCACTTGCTTTCTTCTTAATAATCCTCTGATTTCCATCTTATCTACCAATCGGGTTACCGTAGATTGATTAAGTTGTAATTTTTCGCTTACTTCTTTTGGCCTTATTCCAGGTTTATCATCAATTACCATCAATAAAAAACCGTAAGAAGAACTTAAACCTGTTGAGGCAAACTCTTCATCGGCCATTTTAGTAAGTATTCTTGCTAATGCATTGGTGGAAAAATGTAAACAACTGCTAAATTTCCTTTCTTCTTCATTCATGAAACAAATATACTAAAATGCTTGTGCATACAATATAATCCTATAATATAAAGATATTAACCTTGGCTAATGGCCTGAAAAACAATTAAATAGAATAGTGATTATGGATAACTTAGTATTAATCTGCCGGCTAATTTAAATATCTCGAACATTAATAATTCTAAAATGCTCCTTATTAAAAATCCTAAAATAAATACCTGAAGGGTAATAATTATAGAAGGGCATAAACTTCTTTAGGTTTCTATGCTGGGAAGTATGGGCTAGCAAAACATCCATTTTTTTATCAGCATATTTTGAAATATCTATTTCCACATCAGGGGAGGGCATACCAGTACATTTATAAACTTCTTTCCCCATTTTATAAACCCCTTTGTCGCCCATAATTTTTATTGATTGTGATTCAGGCCATACATTTTGATAAATCTTCTTTACGGGAAAATTAAGAGAGTCTTGCCATAATTTACAAATGTTAACTATTGTTTTTCCAACTAAAACGTGCTCAGGATGACCGTATCCTCCAATAATGTTATCTAGGCTAAAAATCACAGTGGGTTGATATTTTAAAATGGCATTTTGTATGAAATTGTTCAGAGAATCTGAATAGAAGTTTTCAGGAAATTTCTCATAGGGAATTGGTAACCAGGGTTGTTTTACGTTTTCCAAGGATTTCCTCATGGTAAAATCAATGAAGTTGAGGTTTTTAAGATGTTGTATTTTAGAAACATTAGCAATTTCTTTTTTACGAATTGGAACTTCTTCAGGACGATATTTATTAGTATAAAAACACATTAGATTAACATCCCAACCATTTTGTACCAACATAGAAGTTGTGCCACTAAACATTGCAGCATCATCATCGTGGGCAACAATAATTAAAGCAGTTTTATTGGTTGCATTTGTAAGATATATATCTGCGGGAAATTTTTCAGTGGGAGTAAGAGTGTATAAATATAGGATGTGTGCAATTATCATGACAATCGTCATGATTAGTAGAAGAGAAAAAATTTTAAGTAATTTCATATTCCATTATGGCTTTTAATGAAATAACTGATAATTGCCACTTTTAGTATTAAGAAAACTAATCTTCCGGATCGATACGTTCACCCACTACTGTACTTGTAAATGCTGATCGGTAGGCTGTAAACCATCCCAGGGCATCATTTGATATATTGCTGCTAACATTTGCCGGCGGGCCACTAAATAATGGTATACCGGGATTAATTTCTGTTTGAACTTCAGTAACGAAATTGGCATATTCTTCTGTAATATTTGATAATACCAAGGTAAAATTATCACCTGGTTCAAGTTTATCTCCATCCAAAAACATAACTGCTATTCCATAAGTATAGTTTCCATTATAAAGTCTGTCGTCGGAAATATTCACATGTTGTATGCTGTCGGTTATTAGCTCACCATTTCTCATACCGTTAAACATATAAAAATCCTGACGTGGCGGGTCAGTAGCATAGAATTTTATCAGCCATGCTTCGAAGCGTGAGTTCCATTCTATAGCTATTGAGTCGATATCATCCGAAAGCGGAGGAACGGTTGTTTCAGCCGTATAATCTTTTTTCCCGGCAATATCATTCTCTAATTCTATATTAAGACTATATGTTTTTCCTACAACAGGTAAATAGTTTTCAGGGAAGTAGTAATATCCTTTTTTTGATTCACTTTCAGTAAGAGTTACGGTTTCCGAACCATTATCAACTGAAACTACTGCATTGCTCACACCGGTGGGAGCCTGATTGGAAAAATACTCCGCTGTTTGACTCAATTTCACAAATTGCTGACCTTCAATTTCAGATATAGCACCTTCCACAACAAGAACTGATTCAGATTTGTCAAGGTTAATGTCAATTTTTTCAGTGCACGATGAAAATGCAAGAATAAGAAGTAATATGTATGTAATTTTTATTAGTGAGTTCATGACTTAGAATTTAAAGTTATAAGTAAATGAAGGTATAATACCGAATAAATAAGTCATTTCGGCGTAGGTAACATTGGGATCTTGTGTATCTGACTGAAAGTTAATTACCCATGCATTTTTGCGGTTATAAGCATTGTAAATGGAGAAGTTAAATTCGCTATGCCATTTTTTATCGGGATTAAATTTCTCTCGCCATGTTACCGATAAATCCAAACGATGATAATCGGGCATGCGATATTCATTTCTGCTTGAGTAATAGGGAACTACAGTATTTCCATAAACAAATCTTCCAACTGGGAAAGTAACCGGCTGACCGGTTAAATAAACCCATGTAAGACCAAAACTTAATCGTTCATTTAGATTATAGTTGAGAACAACAGAAATATCATTCGGCCTGTCGTATGGGGCTAAATAAGTTTCTCCATTATTTATACCATCAATTTTTCTATAGGTTTTCGAAAAGGTATAACTTATCCATCCGCTGAGTTTTCCTGTTTTTTTTCTCAGAAGAAATTCAATACCATAACCATTGGCAGTTCCTGTAAGAACTTCGCCTTCAACATGTTTGTTTAGTAGCAGTTCGGCATGATCCCTGAAGTCGATGGCATTTTTTATATCTTTATAATATGCTTCAACAGAAGCCTCAAACATATTATTACTGAAATTTCTAAAGTATGCCAGAGCAAACTGATCGGAATACTGTGGTTTTATGTTAGGACTCGATGAAAACCATATGCTCAGTGGTGAGCCTGCAGTAGAGTTTTGTGCCTGCTGCAGATATTGATAATTTCGTGAATAACTGGCTTTAATTGAGGATGATTCGTTGAGTTGATATACTGCACCCAATCGGGGCTCCAGGCCGAAATAAGTATTATAAAAATCACCTTTTGAATAAATTGTCGAGTCGATTGGCATACCTTCTTCATTATAGTCGAATACAGTATTTGGTCCTACATTATTAAATATCGATAACCTAAGTCCGTATTTTAAACTGAAAAGCGGTCCAATTTTTTGTACATTACTAATATAAACCCCACTCTCAAGAGCATAATTATGTGGTAAACCGTATTCTGTTATAAATGATTCGCTTCCTGTACCTTCTATTTTCCCGGGGAAGAAATCATGATAAATACTTGAAAAACCAAAATTTATGGTGTTTTTACTGTTTAAAAACCAGTTAAAGTCACCCTTCAGATTATAGTCGGTGAGTTTTGAAAGCCAATCGAAACCATTTTCATTTGACACCCCAAGATTATAACTGAAATTACTTGCAATGAAAGTAAAGTTTGAAAATAGCTTATCACTAAAAATATGATTCCATCTTGCTGTTCCTGTAGCATTCCCCCAGTTCATTCCGAAGCCCCCATTTTTAAATACATCTTTACCAAAATATCCCGAAAGGAAAATATGGTTTTTCTGATTTATACTATAGTTAGCTTTGGCATTTAGGTCGTAGAAATATAATATGTTGCTATTTATCTCATCATCTCGCGAGAGGCGTAAAAACAAGTCTGCATACGATCTTCTTCCTGCAATCATAAATGAGCCTTTGTCCTTAACAAGCGGGCCTTCCAATGTTAATCGACTGGAAATAAGTCCGATGCCTCCGTTGCCATGAAATTCTTTTTTGTTCCCATCTTTCATTCTTACATCTACCAGAGAAGAAATACGTCCGCCATATTTTGCCGGAAGGTCACCTTTATAGAGTTCTACACTTTTTACGGCATCATTATTAAAAACTGAGAAAAATCCCATAAGATGGCCTGCATTATAAACTGTTGCTTCATCAAGCAGAACAAGATTCTGATCAGGACTTCCTCCCCGGACACTAAAGCCTGAACTTCCTTCCGCAGCGAATTTAACTCCGGGAAGTAATTGTAATGCTTTTATTAAATCAACTTCACCCATCAGAGCAGGGATAGCCTGAATGGTTTTGCTATCGATCTTGTTAACACTCATTTGGGTTTTAACGATGTTCTCATTTTTTGCCTCTGCCGTTACTTCAACCTCCGACAGACTTTGAATACCAGGCTGTAAATCAATATTAATTGTTTTATCTTCATTAAGTTCAACAGTTTTCTCACTACTGGTATATCCTATGAATGAATATACAACATGATAAGTGCCGGGTTTCAAACTTATGGAGTAATACCCGTAACTATTGCTTGCTGCTCCTGCTTTGAGTTCTTCAATATATATTGTAGCTCCCGGTAAAAGCTCACCATTTTCTGCATCTTTAATAAAGCCACTCAAACTAAAAGTACCTTTGGGATCATCAATGGGATAGGCCCTGATGCAAGTAAGTATTATGATTATTAAAAATATTATTCTTCGCATGAAACTAGAGACATATAACTTTTTAAATAGTTACAATTATGAGTGGCAAAAATATTCTAAAATGCTTTGGCGGCTGATTATCAGAGGTTTTTATATGTTAAAAAAAGTTTAATTCTTTTGAGAAGATTATTTTATCTGCAAACTTAAATTGTAAATTCTGGAGGTGCCGTCGTCCATATCGCTAACTGCTACTAGTTTATATGATTTTCCCATTATTGATTTAATGCAAATTCCTTCAAGTTTAGTTTTTACATTTTGCCCTTTATGTTTGAGCATAGTAGTATGGATTTGTGGATTTGCTTCACCCATAAACTTCATTATTCCCACATAACTACCTAAAATTTCGCCGTCTTCATAGGCATTTTCACTTTTTTCCAGAGAAGCAGTAAACAAAATTCCACTCTCATCTTCAAGCATGCATGCTCCTGAAAAGCCGCTGATTGTATTTTCAAACACCGGTAAGGTAAATGACTTTACTTTGATTTCCGGCAGTTTATATTCATCCTTAAAAATATATTTGAAAAATTCTTTTCTGTTAATTTCTGCAAGAATATTCAAATTATTATTTCCCCTTTGCATCAGATATGCTTTGTGTTGTCCAATTGCCATTGCTTCTATGTTTATTTCATCCTCTTTTGTAAATCCTGCATTTTCCCGAATCAATTCAAAAAGAGGCCTTACATTTTTCGAAGCTATAAGTTTTTTCTCGCTTAAAGCGAAAACATGAAGAGTATCACGAGTTGACTCCTGTGAACCTGAAGAAAGAACAGCAATCATACTGCTTCCATCTTCGCTTTTAAAGCAAGCCATCGACTCAAAGTCGGCTTTTATTTCCTTTGGAACTCTGTTATTTATTGTTGAATCGTTGCCACTGAGTGGATACTTTTCCAGAATATTGAAATTATAATCCAATTTATAAAGGTAAGGAGTATCATCGCCAATTATATAAATATTACCATTTTGTATTTCCACTCCTGAAGCGGATGGTAAATCCAATAAATGCTTTTCATACAAAAGTTTTAAAATCAAATTGTCATTTTGTCCGTAAAAGTTAAATGTTGTAAACAAACTAAGTAATAGAACAATATATTTCATCAGTTATTTTTTTTTATTTATCTATAAATAAGTTAGTTATAAACTATATGGCAAGTATTAGTCGTCAGTTAAATTTGAATTCAAAATTAATTTAATTCCTTTTAATTTATGTAAATTGCATAAAATTTATAAAAGGCATGCTTTTTGGCAATTCTGATTATCAATAATATAATTTAATGAACGAAGAAAGGAAGAAATTTTTAAACTCATTGTTTTTACCACTTATACTGGTAGTAATAATGTGGATAATTAGAATTGTTGAAAGTTTATTTGATATTGATTTGGGTTTTCTTGGAGTTCATCCACTGTCGTGGGAAGGATTGCCGGGAATACTCTTCATGCCTTTTGTGCATGGAAGTTATAGTCATATTTTTGCTAATACCGTACCCTTTATTGTTTTAGGAACTGCATTATTTTATTTTTATAGAGGTATTTCCCTAAGAGTGCTTATAGGAATTTGGTTTCTGTCGGGTTTATGGACTTGGTTTGGCGGCCGCGAATCGTGGCATATTGGAGCCAGCGGTATAATTTACGGACTTTCTTCATTTTTATTTCTTTCGGGAGTTATCAGAAAGGATAATCGTTTGGCAGCACTTTCGTTAATAGTTGCTTTTCTATACGGAAGTTTGATTTGGGGAATAATACCTGATTTCTATCCTGAAAAGAATATTTCCTGGGAGGGCCACCTGGGTGGACTTGTTGGTGGAATAATTATGGCATTGTATTTCCGTAAATCGGGACCAAAACCCAAAAGATATTCATGGGAATTTGAAGATGAAGAAGATGAGGATGACGATGATGCCTATTGGAATAAATCGAATGCCAATGTAAGTTAGAATATTATTCTTCCCCTAATTTCTGATAATACTCTGCTTCCTTTTTATAGTTTAACCTATCGTAAGTGTTGCCCAGCAACTTTGCATTTTCCGGAATAGGATCTAGTTTATAAAGTTTCTCGGCATATTTTAATGCTGATTTGTATTCCAGGGTAACCTCATCAATTACTCTTAAAAGATGCGCGTACTGTTTGCGGGTTTTGTTTTTGGTATATATATTCATTTCCTTTTGATAGCGTTTCTCTGCTTTCCAGAAATAATGATTAGCCATCCATTTATAGGCCGGAACATTTTGATTGTCTTTTGCAAATATTGATTTTGCTGTGGCTATTGCATCTTCCTCCTTATCAAGTTTATCGTAAACAATTAAAATATTTTGGAGGGATTCTAATTGAGATTTTGATTCAGGGCTGAGTTTTACCCAATAAATTAACGCTTTATCATAAGAATCTATTTCAGTATAAATTTTGAATAGTCTTAAATTTACATAATCAATATCAGCACCAGCGGGATATTTTTTATCGTAAATTTCTAGGTTTTCAAGTTCTAATGAAAGATTGTCTTTTTCCTTATATAATTTTGAAAGTGCCAAATAAGTCTTCTCATTACTCACATTGCCATAAGCAGCCTGCTTCAAATAATTTTCTGCTTTTTCATTTTGATTTAATTTCATTGCTGCAATTCCTGCATCGGTATAAACAGGACATTCCTTTTCGTTTCCCTTTTGCTCATAAGTGCTGATGATACTTTCCCAAAGGCTGAGGGCTTTATTGTAATCACCTGAATTAAAGGCGGTTTGTGCTGTTTGTTTAGTTTGAGCCAACTGTTTTCCACTATCGCATGAATATGCAATGAATAATAAAATCACTAAACTGCTAATAAGAAATTTCTTCATTAAAATTTGATTTTGTATGAAGGGGCAAAACTAAGAAAAAAATGGAAGTTGCGAGTTGCGAGTTGCGGTTTACGAGTTGTGTGATTGTTGCATATTCTTTTAAATAGGAACACGCCTTCTTGCCGCAGGCAGGGATGACACGAATTTAGCGGACTTACTGACGACGAGGCAGGTTTCCACGGATTCGTTTTGCTTATAACTTATAAATTAGGCACTTAACGGAACTCGAAACCCGCATCCTGCAACTTGCAACTATGCCGTCAGGCATATATCGCAATAAACGCCATTAACAGAAACCCAAATAAAAGGAAGGCAAACTTCTGATAACGGAATTTTCCATTGGAAAAAACATCATCAATAATTTCCAAAACTGCTATATAGATGAAGGTACCTGCTGCCAGTGAGTCGAATATTGCTTCGAACCAAATTGATATTCTGCTGCTTTCAATATTATTAAGTACAGTTCCTATGATAATCCCAATTGGAGTCATTACGGAAAAAAATACTATGGTTTTAATAATCAGGGATTTTTTGGCTTTAGAACCGATCAGGTTAACGCCCAAAGCAAAAGATGCCGATCCTTTATGAGCAATTATGGCAATAAAAATTACCAGGCCGGAAATTATTGTGGATTCCAAACCCAGCGACATGCCTGCAATAATGCTGTGTATAGCCAGTACTAAGAATAGAATTAAGGGAAACTCATTCTTTTTGCTATTCAAAATTTCGGCACTTTCTTTCCGGGCTATAACTCTTTCCAAAGAAAGTATAAAGATAAATCCAAGGCCTGCAATCATTTCAGTCAAAGGAAAATCAGTATTCAGTTTAAGTAATTCAAAGTTGGAATTAGCATCGGGCAACATATGCATAAATCCTGCTCCTAAAAATATTCCTCCTGCAAAAGCATTTCCAAATGTAAGTCCGTTACCTCCTTTAGTAATTCGTTTTCCAAGAGGTATTATACCTCCCAAAATGCCTGCTGCAACTATTAAAATAACGCTTAATATCTTAAAATAAATTATGTCCATTTTTCTGTATTTGTTATTCAAAGGTAAGTAGAATTTTATTTTAACCCCATAAGTTGTTTGTAGAGAATAAAATTTGCGGTAAAATCACCGAAATTTATTTCCAAATCATTTTAAAAGTTATTTTTGCAAAAATTATTTTTGAATATGGATTTAAGCAAAATATTATCAATATCCGGTAAGCCCGGATTATACAAAATGGTTGGTGAATCGAAAAACGGTTTGGTAGTAGAATCGTTAAGCGATGGAAAACGTATTCCTGCATTCTCTCATGAACGCATCAGTTCACTTAAAGAGATTAGTATTTATACTGAAACTGAGGATATGCCTTTAGCCGATATTTTCAAAAATATTTATGAGAAAAATGAAGGCAAAGCTCTGGCAAGTCCAAAGAAGTTGAGTTCCGATGAACTTAAAACACTCTTCGAGGAGTATGTTCCTGCTTACGATAAGGATGCCGTTTATACTTCTGATATGAAAAAGGTTATTAGTTGGTATAATCAACTTGCTGAAGCAGATATGCTTGATTTTTCTGAAGAGGCTGAGGAAGAAGAAATTACAGAAGAAGCAAAAGAGGAAACTCCAGAAAAAGGAGATAAGGAAGAAAAAAAATCCGAGTAATGAAAAGAGTTCAGGATTTCAAAGTATTGGAATACAATTGGTTAAATGATGAAAATTATATCCTTAAACTGATTGCTGATGATGAGATTCCTGAAATTAAGCCTGGGAATTTTGCAGAAATTAAGGTTCCCGACAGTGCTGATATTTTCCTTCGACGTCCCATTTCTGTTCTTGACGTTAACTACGAAAAAAAGACAATAAGTTTTTATATCAAGGCAATTGGTAAAGGAACCCGTAAACTTGGTCAATTGAGTACTGGGCAAACGGTAAATATTATATATCCACTTGGCAATCAATTTGCTGTTGATAAGGAGAAGAAGGTGTTAATAGTAGGAGGTGGGTCGGGGATCGCTCCATTTGTTCTACTTGGCAGAGAATTAAAAT
>JBFFLX010000096.1:0-13697 GCA_041554435.1 Bacteroidales bacterium | reverse complement strand
TTTGGCAAGCAGGAATTTGCACTTATTTATGCATTAATCTATACTACAATTATAATAATAGGTGCTGGAAAGTACTCTTTGGATTACATTATATTCAGTTATCGAAAGTAAAATTAAACTTGTTTTATTATGGAGGATATAAAATAGTTTTGGCTAGTTAAACATGCACAATAGGTAATATTCACCCCTGCTTGTATTAATTGTTTACCCAAAGAGGTTTAATATATGTTTGAATACCCTAAGCGGTTTTCTGGAGTCCTTCCCTCCTATTCTTGAATGTGGTCATTTCCTTATGTGTTATGCATTATCCCAATTACGATGATCCCTGTTATATAACCGTAAGTATAATGCCGGCTTCTAAAACTTCTTCGCTTTAAGCTTTTCCAAATCCGGCAAAAAACTATGCAACAATTGAGTTTGACAAGGCCATAAAAAAAGCGGTTGCCACTAACATTAGCCGACAAATTTTCGACTTGGCTTTTTATCAAAAAAAAATGAAAGTGCAGTTGTAGTTGATTTGTCACAACTCAGTAGAGACCTGTTTATGTATCAGTTAAACACTTAAGTAAATTCAAATTAAGATTGACAGTTTTAAAGGAAAAGAGAAAGTTTGCAATAGGTATAAAAAAGGAATTTTTAATCGAAGATAAACATTAAAAACTTTTAAACCTAGTTTACCAAATGGCTGTAACAATAAAAGAGGCCGTTTCTTTATAGGAGGCGACCTCTTTTATTAATATCCAACCGTTTATTTTTATTTTATTTTATTTTGTAACCACAAGTTTCTTAACCAGAATCTGATTATTGGTTTGAAGAATTATATGGTAAATTCCCGAAGGCATTTTATTGAGATCTACATCTATTACTGAAGATTCCAGAGTTTGCTTTGGCATGTTCCAGTAAACTTTTCCACTTATGTCGTAAATTGTTAACTGAACTTCTAAGCCACGTAGTTTTGCTAAATTGATCGACACATTTTTGGCAACAGGATTAGGATAAATACTCCAGTCTTCTCTATCTATTTCCTTCATTTTCTGAGAGTTACCGATACCTGAATCGGAATCTCCACCTGTATATGCATTGCCTGCTTCATCAGTACATTCGCCTAAATAATCCCCGTGGTCGAGGTGAGCTTGCACTGCATTAGGGCTTATACAAATAGTATGAGCTTCACCAGTATTACCCGGAGGTATATGACATACCAGTACTTTATCCATTTTCTTTCCACACCTTATGTCGTTAACAAACACTGTTACTTCATCTGTGTCGGTACAACCATTTTCATCGGTAACAGTAACAGTATATGTTGTTGTTACTTCTGGCTGAGCTATAGGATTAGAAATAGTTGGATCGTCTAAACCATCGGTTGGATACCAACTATATGAAACACCTCCACTGGCATTCAACTGGGCATATAATGGAGGATAACCTATATAAATTACCTCATCATCGCCTGCCTCGGCAACCGGAAGTGTATTTACACTTACGTAAATTGTATCCGATTCAGTATTTCCAAGATACGAAACCTCTACAGAATATTCACCCTCTGTATCAACGGTAATTGTTTGTGTTGTTTCTCCTGTTGACCAAAGGAAATCATAACCTGCATTTCCTGCATCCAGAACTACACTTTCACCTTCGCATAGATCAATATCAGGTCCCAAATCCACTTCAATTGGAATGGAAAAGCTAGATGCTCTTATAAATACCCAGGAATCTAAAACATGATCTCCTGCATCTGCAATAGCAAGTTTAATATGATGAGTAGGATTGCTGTTCAAAGGAAAAGTTCCGGCGATAGTAGTTGTAAAGCCATCGCATTCTATGTCAGCAGTAGATGGATATGTATTGTCGAAATAATAAGCTGAATTTGCTCCATTATTAACATTGTTAATTGAAACTGGTGTTGAAGTTCCCGGAATGAGAGCAATATTTGATCCATCCAAAAAAAAGGCGAAAACGTCATTATAGGCAGATCCTACCCATTCGTTATATTCATCAGAACCAAATATAAATTCAATATATATTGATTCGGCAGGAAGAGTGAAATCAAATTCCAAAATAGTTGCATCATATGTAACATATCCCGGAATGAGAGCAGTTAAATCAACGTCACCAGGCAGATAAAGATTACCTGTAATACCACTAGAAATATTAGGACCTACAACATTATTAATATAGCCGGAGGAAAGCATAATACCTGAATCGAAGCCAAGACCGGCAGCAAAACCATCAGTAAACAAACCTGCTGAAGATGTAAAGCCGGTAAGCCCTGTAAAAGATACATTAGAATAACTAATGCCAGGTCCGAGAATATTTTCTACTAAATCGTATGAAGTAGTAGTAGTCCCATCCATATTAGTTACGACAGGTGTAGTTGTTGAACGTGCCGGATCTTTTGAAGGACCAGCAATTCTTTTTTGGGCAAAAGTAGATGTACTAAATACACATACTAGTGCTAGTAATAAAAGTTTTTTCATGATTTAATATTTTGTTTGTTATTATATCACAGTTGGATATGCAAACAAATTTAATTCAAACATCCCTAAATGTCAAGCACATATGAAATTAAATATGATTTAAACAATAATAATAAACACTTTAAAAGCAGTATTTATGGGCAAAAACTATTGATTATTAAACACTATAATTTTCTGGTTTTTTTTTGGTACATTTAAAAAAATATATATACTACTTTCTTGTAGCATTTAAAATATTTATATATCTTTGCCGAATAAATTAATGGATTATGAATTTATCAAATACATCTCAATATGCAATCAGGGTTGTTAGTTATATGACTTTTAAGGATGAAATGATATATTCGGCTTCTTCCCTCATATCAAAACTCAATGTTTCCGATAAATATCTGAAAAGGATTTTAACAAAACTTTCGGAACATGGTATTTTAAAATCTACCCAGGGAAGATATGGTGGATATATCTTAGCAAAGAGTCCCGAAAAAATAACATTAATCGAAATTGTTGAGGCCATGGAGAGCGTGGAAAAATACTTTGGTTGTGTTTTGGGCTTCGACGAATGCTCCGACGAAAACCAATGTTCATTGCATGCTAAATGGGCTTCCATAAGAAACGAACTTATATCATTCTTAAACCAAACAACAATAAGAGATGTGATTTCAGATCCGTCAATAGTAAAGTTTTAAAAAATTTAATAATAAATACTATATTGTTATAGTATTTAAAAACAAGGCTTAATAATAAATGAAAACACTGGCAAAATATCATAAATGGATAAGCATAATATTTACGCTTCTCATAATACTGTTTTCACTGTCAGGTATTGTGCTTAACCACAGAAATCTCTTATCGGGCATCGATTTAAGCAGATCACTTCTGCCAAAGGATTATGCATATAAAAACTGGAATAATGCAGCAGTTAAGTCAACACTCAGAATAAACTCAGATTCTGTGCTTATTTATGGCAATATAGGCGTTTGGCTTACCGACAGTACATTCACAAAATACGGTGATTTCAACCATGGATTCCCTGAAGGTATCGACAACAGAAAAGTAAATAAAATAATACAAACAAACCATAATCAACTACTTGCCGGCACTTTGTTTGGTTTATACAAATTTCAAAATGGCAATTGGGAGAAGGTAGATTTACCTGTTCACAAGCAAAGAATCTCCGATTTGATACTTAAAGATGATAGTGTTTTCGTTTTAACCCGTTCATATTTACTCAAAACAAAGGATCTTGAACACTTCGAAACCATTACTCTTCCACAGCCTGTTAACTACGACAATAAAATAGGTTTATTTAAAACCCTATGGGTTATCCACAGTGGTGAGATTTATGGGGAAGCAGGCAAAATAATAGTAGATATAGTAGGCCTGATTATGATTTTTCTTACAATAAGCGGCTTCATCCTTTTTATAAACCGCATTGTATTGAGAAAGCGTAAAAGCATTGTAAGAGCCAAAAGAATAAAGATAAAACGCAGCAATAAGTTTCTTTTAAAATGGCATAATAAGATAGGTTGGACAACTCTTGTATTATTGCTAATAACAAGTTCTACAGGCATATTTCTACGTCCGCCTTTCCTTATCACCATTGTAAATACTAAAGTCAGTAAAATCCCATTTAGCGAACTGGATACCGACAACGCCTGGTTTGATAAACTCAGAAGGATAATGTATGACGATGAAACCAAAAGATTTCTGGTTTCAACCTCCGAGGGTATGTTTTATTCTGCTGATAATTTTAAATCGGAATTAAAAGCTTATAGGAATCAGCCACCCATCAGCATAATGGGACTTAATGTTTTCGAAAAAGTTGAAAGTCAAAAATACCTCATCGGCTCTTTCGAAGGTTTATTCCTTTGGGATGCATCTACAGGCTACGTTTTCGACCTTATTAAAAAAACAAATTACCTCAAACCACAGGGTCAATCCCGCCCCATAGGGCAATATTTAATATCAGGATTTACTCAGGACTATCATGGTGACATCACATTTTTCGATTATAATATCGGGGCTCATACAATTTCCGGCTTTCCTTTCACTAAAATGCCGGAAAAAATACAACAACAGCCAATTTCACTTTGGAATACTGCTTTGGAAATCCATACAGCCAGAATCTTCCAAAGTCTGGTAAGCGACTTCTACATTCTAATTGTACCCCTAACGGGAATAGCATTATTGTTTATACTCATAAGTGGTTTTATTGTATGGTATAAATGGTATTTGAAAACGAGAAAAAAGATAAAAGATGAAAGATGAAAGATAAAAGATAAAAGATTAAAGATAAAAGATAAAAGATAAAAAATGAATAATGAATAATGAATAATGAAAAAAATTGAAAGGGTAAAAGGCTAATGACTAATGACTAGTGACCCTGCCTCGCCGGCAGGCAGGCAATGACTAATGACTAATGCCCCTGCCTTCATTTCATGCCGGCAGGCAGCCAATAGCCAAAAGCCAATAGCCAATAGCGATTCACCATTCACCATTCACTATTAACTATTAACTATTAACGATTAACGAATAACAATTAAAAAATAACGATATGATACACAGAAATTATAAAACAGAACCAATTAAAGAAAATCCGCACAAAGTGGATGTTAGAAAAATGTATGATGCAGAGTCTGCGCAGATAATGCATATTTCCCTTCAAAAAGGAGAAACGCTAAAACCACATAAAACTCCGGTTGATGTTTGTTTTTATATCCTTGAGGGAAATCCCACTATTCACATAGGTGATGAATCAATCTCCTACCCTGTGGATACTTTAGTAGAAAGTCCGGCCAACATAGTACATCACATTAGTAATGAACATGATGACCTTGCCAGGATATTGGTGATAAAAGCACCTCGTCCGCAACAAAAAACAAGATTATTATAAATAAAAATCTGCCGGAACAAAGTGAAGGCGTGGATGGAAAATGAATAATGAATAATGAAAAATGAATAATGAAAAATGAAAAGGCTAATGACTAATCCCGAGGCCTCGGGAATGACTAATGTCCCTGCCTCGCCGGCAGGCAGGCAATGACCAATGACCAATGACCAATGACCAATGACCCTGCCTCGCCGGCAGGCAGGCAACGGCCAATAGCCAATAGCCATTCACCATTCACCATTAACGAATAACGATTAACGAATAACGATTAACGAATAACGATTAACAATTAACAATTAAAATTATGAGTGAACTAATAAATAACTCCCGTTTCAGGAAGAAGCGATTAAAAGAGTTGATACTAAAATTACATGATGGCGAATCACCTGATCAGGTACGCCGGGAACTAATAGAATCATTAAGAAGCATTCCCTATGGAGAAGTTGTTGAAGTAGAGCAGGAACTAATGGAAGAAGGTCTGCCTCAGGAAGAAGTTTTAAGATTATGCGATATCCATGGCTCGGTGCTGGAAGGTCATGTTGACCTGAGTGGGATAAAAATTGTGGAGCCCGGTCATCCTGTTGATGTATTCCGGCAGGAAAACAAGGAGGTAAAGAATGTTGCCGGCAAAGCAAAAGAAATGCTGGAGAATCTGAACCATATTAAAAGCGAAGATTTCACCGCCTATTCACTTGGTTTACAGGCTCTTTTTAATCAACTAATGGATATCGACAAGCATTATCAAAAAAAGGAGTACCTGGTATTTCCTTATCTGGAACAAAATGAAATCACGGGCCCACCAAAGGTAATGTGGGGCAAACACGATGAAATTAGAGATCAATTAAAAGCATGTATCGAAATACTGAATATCAAAAATCTGCAAAAAAGCGATTTAAGTGAATCCACCGAATTGCTTTTCTTCCCTGCCTTACAGGCGATAACGGATATGGTTCAAAAGGAGGAGGAAATACTTTTCCCCATGAGTCTTGATGTTTTAACAACTGAGGAATGGTGGGCAATCCATAAGCAAACCATGGAGTTTGGCTTTTGTTTATACGATCCTCAAATAGAATGGAAACCCGAAGGTATTGACGATGAAGAAAAGGAAACCACTGTCGACACAAGCGGGAACATACAGCTTCCCTCCGGAAGTTTTACTGCTCAGGAGATAATGGCTATTTTAAATACCGTTCCGGTGGATATGACTTTTGTGGATAAAAACGACAAGGTTAAATTTTTCACCCAGGGAAAGGAAAGGGTATTTACGCGCAACCGCTCAATTATCAACAGGGATGTACGATTATGTCACCCTCCCGGAAGCACACATATCGTTGAAAAAATCCTCGACGATTTTAAAAGCGGCAAAGCCACACATGCCCCTTTCTGGATAAATATGAAAGGGAAATTTATAAAAATAGAATACTTCGCTTTGCGCGATGAAAAGGGTGAATATCTTGGAACCCTTGAAGTTTCCCAGGATCTCAGTGAAAACCGCGCCCTGGAAGGCGAGAGAAGAATATTATCATATACCGATGAAAAAGAATAATTATGAATGAATTAATAATAACACCCAAGACAAAAGTTGCCGAAATGCTGGATGCATATCCGCAACTGGAAGAAACTCTAATTGATATTGCTCCCCAGTTTAAGAAACTAAAAAATCCTGTACTCAGAAAAACCATAGCACGGGTTACTACTTTAAGTCAGGCTGCCATAGTAGGAGGAGTTAAAGTTGAAGAAATGGTTTCGAAATTAAGAGCAGTAATTGGACAAAATACCACTACGGCAATTGAAACAGAAAACACAACATACAATGTTGAAAAGCCCCATTGGTTTATCGAATCAGCAATTGCCTACACCCTCGATACCAGAGAAATGCTAAATGCAGGAGAGCATCCTGTTCATGAAGTATTATCGTCCATTAAAAAATTAGAGGACAATGAAATACTAAAAGTAATTTTCCCTTTTATCCCTGCTCCTCTTTTGGATAAAACCATTAGCCTGCAATACAATCACTGGCTTTTGGAAAAGGATAATGATGAGTATATTATATATTTCAAAAAATAATATTGCTTAACAATTTTCAAAATAAACAGCAGGCATAACTTTGGTCAAATTAGCACCATTGTGTGCCTGTTTTTCAATACTTTAACAGTCAATTAGCCTTTAGTTTTATTTGAACTGTCACCTCATTATAAATAATTCCCTACATTTATCACCAATAAACTAAAAACAAATAATTATAATATTATGAAAACCATACAACTATTAATACTATCAATGCTTATAATTCTGGTATATTCATGTGAAGAGCCTAACACAAAAAAGACGACTGATAAAGAAAGTGATGTGAAATCAGCATCCAAATTTCAAGATGTATCTACTGATTCTTTTCAAAAAACGGGCTTAAACAATCAGGAAAACACTTCGGAAACTTTGAATGAAACATGGGACTTAAACACCACTATTGGGGAAGGCATAATTTGGAGAAAAGAAGAAACTGAAGGAAGCAATAATTGGTCTGAGATAGTTGTGACTAACATATTCGGGTTTAAAAAAAATGTGGATACCGGAGAAATTGTCCAGATAATTCCTCTCCGAAAAGAATTACCAATTATAGAACTTGCTGTAGTTAATACAACTAAAAGAGATGACCTGGCTCCTGATATCTGGTATGAAGTTGTTTTACAAAGTATACCGGAAAAACATCAGGAATACCGCACTGTTAAATCACTTCCGGATATAAGACAAGAATATCCTTCAGATGTTTTACTTGTATATCCTGCTGTTAAAAATTGTACTCTTTTGTTTGACATGCAATTTGACGCTAAAAACTTACCTGAAAAAATCTCAAATGATATAATTAAAGCTGCTCTCGACCTCGATGGTGATAAACTTCCCGATGTAATAGTTTGTAGTTTTTGTTGTAAAACCAGAAAAACTACAGGAAACTGCGATTACATTTGTGGTGAAACCTATTTAAAGGTAAATAATAAGTGGACAATGATTAATTCATCTCAACCTATGTAAATACATCTGTACCAAAGAAAATGCTATATAGATATTTAAGTTTAATACCTGGATAATTATACCAACTGATTAATAGCCTTCAATGACTGGGATTAAAAAATTTGGGTACTCAACAGAGACGAATAAACCATCATTGCAAAACATATAATATCTATTTCGCAGATTAATTGAGGTTGAATATATATACTCTTCCTTTACAAAGTATTGTTTATCAAATTTTTAAGCAATCCTGTCTGATTCCTCAAACCCGATTAATAAACTCATTTTCAAAAGAATAATAGCATTCAGATTTGGCAGTAAATGTTTTATTATTCCAATATGCATTGCTGCAAATTGTAACAAATTAATCACATAGTCCGTCGTATTTAAAAAAAATCAAAACTATATGAACTCAGAAAAAAACAAAAATCAGAAGGACATTAAATTTTTGAAAATGTATTCTTTAATACTTACAATAGTAGTTGTAGTTGTTCTAGTTAGGTCATTTTCCAATAATTCAATACAGATGCCGGATATTATCAGAGCAAAAGGAGTTGTAATTGAAGATGAGATGGGAAAGGCCAGAATTATTATGGGGGCTCCAATACCTTTTGTTAAACACCGCATTAGAACAGATACAAATAAAGTTAAAGAACTATGGGCTAAAAAATTCCCGGAGAACTGGTTCGGTATGTATAAAAACGAATACAATCATCAAACAAATGGAATACTCATTTTAGATGAGAACGGACATGATAGAATAGTTATGGGCTCTCCCGTTCCTGATTTGTATTTTGGAAAGAGAATTGGGCCCGGTACAGGACTTATAATTAATGATGAAAAAGGACAAGAAAGAACAGGTTATGGAATACTCAATGTAGACGGAGTTAACAGAGTAAACCTGGGTATGGATAATGAAAAGGGAACGGAAGGGATTATTCTTACTCTAAATGATGATGGAACAACTGGTTTGGTAATCCGTGATATAGATCAATCAATTTTTCTGGGAAAAGCTGATAGTTTAAATTGGTTTACTAAGGAATATCCTTTTAATGGACTTTTTGTCAATGACTCAGGCGGAACGAAATATGACTTCAATTCGTGGAATAAGATTAAAACTACCACAAACAAAAAATAATTATTACCTTTATGATCCAAACCGGCGAACTATTCGCCACAAAACAATAAGATCATGGCAAACAAACAATTAACACGTATCCTTTCCATCGATGGTGGAGGGATAAGGGGTATTTTACCCGGACAAATTCTCGTTTCACTGGAGGAAAAACTTAAAAAGTTAGATAATAATCCCAATGCTGCTATTGCTGATTATTTCGATATGATTGCAGGGACAAGTACAGGTGGAATTCTGGCTTGCATGTATTTATGCCCTTCGGAGTCGGACAAAACACGCCCTCGCTTTTCTGCCCAGAAAGCAGTTGAACTATATCTTGATCGAGGAGATGAAATATTCGACGTTTCCTTTTGGCAAAAACTAAAAAGTTTGGGAGGTATTTCGGATGAGAAATACAGCGAAGATGAACTTGTAGAGGCCCTGGAAGATTATATTGGAGAAATAAAACTCAATGAACTTTTAAAACCATGCCTTATTACATCCTACGATATTAAAAGACGAAAAGGGCATTTTTTCAGATCTCATAAGGCAAAAACAGATCCTGCATACAATTTCTATGTAAAAGATGCGGCAAGAGCAACTTCGGCAGCACCAACCTATTTTGAAGCTGCAAGGGTTAAAGCCGACGACAATCAGGTTTACCCATTAATTGACGGTGGAGTATTTGTAAATAATCCAACTCTCTGTGCCTATTCGGAAGCCCGTAACTTAAAATTTGATAACAATAGAAATAAACCAAAGGCTGCTGAAATGATGATTTTATCACTGGGTACAGGAAGTTCAACTGCCGACCATGGATACGAATATAAAAAATCGAAAAACTGGGGAGCCATTCAATGGGTAAAACCAATTATCGATATTATGATGTCGGGAGTTGCCGATACTGTTGATTATCAGTTAAAACAGATTTACAATGCTGTGGAAAAACCAAAGCAATACGTCCGGCTTAGCCCTGTTTTATTTACGGCCGACTCAGCCATGGACAATGCCTCGGCAAAAAACTTACAGGCATTAAAAAATGACGGCGAACAAAATGCAAAGGATTTCGACAAAGAAATTACTCGCATCGCTAAAATGCTGATTGAGAATAAGTAATTCCAATTGTATTATTTATTGGTATGACGGTAGTGGTGTGGTTTCTTTCATTTCGATCTCGCCTCAGGCGAGAGAGGAAGTATGACTGAGAAATCTCCTGAGTGTTTGCAGATTTCTCTCCGTCTACCGACGGATCAAAATGACAAAAGAACGTTTTATGTCTCTTCTAATACAGAAAACGCATCCTTCCATATAGCATGATAAATCCAATATTTATTCACTGAGAACTAAGTTAATCACTTATTTTTCCGATATTTGTTATGATGATTTTGCCAATCATTAAACAAATATTGATGTCATGAAAAAATACAGTTTACTTATATTTATTAGCTTTCTATTAATTATAGTTTCTTGCAGAAATGATAATATGAAAACCGAAATATCTTCCCCCAAGGGGATAAATAAAATTGAGTTCCATTTAACAGATCAAGGATCGCCCTTTTACCTTGTTTGGCATAATGGAGAAATTATTATCGACACATCATTTATGAGTTTCGATTTCAGAAATTTGCCTTCTCTAAAATATAATCTTGAAATTACAGATATAGTATTTAACAGTATTGATGAAAACTGGGAAATGCCCTGGGGAGAGCAAAGAACGGTTAAAAACAATTACAATGAAATGTTGGTTAGTTTGCGTGAAAATTCACCAAAAGCCAGGAAAATAAACATACATTTTAAAGCCTATGATGATGGCATAGGTTTCCGTTACGAATTTCCTGAACAGAGAGGTTTCGACACCTTGATAATTACTGATGAAAACACCGAATTCCAACTCACCGGCGATCATAAATGCTGGTGGATACCCGGCGACTGGGATATTTATGAGCATCTGTACAACACAACTAAAGTATCTGAAATTGATGCTCTGGCCTTGGTCAATCACAAGAGTCTTGCACAAACTTATATACCTGAAAATGCTGTTAACACACCTGTTACCATGCGAACTGAGGATGGAATACATTTAAGTTTTCACGAAGCAAATCTTACCGATTATGCAGGTATGACTTTAAAAGTTGATACAAAAACTTATAAACTAACAAGTGAACTGGTTGGTTCCGAAAGAACAGGATATAAAGTAAAACGAGCACTTCCGTTTAACACTCCATGGAGAACAATTCAAATCGCCGACAAAGCAACAGAACTAATTGATTCAAAACTAATTGTGAATTTAAATGAGCCCAATAAACTTGGTGATATTTCCTGGTTTAAACCCATGAAATATATGGGAATCTGGTGGGAGATGCATATTGACAAAGCCAGTTGGGATTATGGATTAACTCAGGATGAAAATGGAAAATGGATTGATACGGGTCATGCTCACGGACGTCATGGAGCAACCACAGAAAATGCTAAAAAATACATCGATTTTGCTTCGGCAAACGGCATTAAAGGACTTTTGGTTGAAGGCTGGAATACCGGCTGGGAGCATTGGGCAGGCTTTGAAGACAGAGAAGGAATTTTTGATTTTGTTACCCCCTACCCCGACTATGATATAGATGAAGTTGTTAGATATGCGAAGGAAAAAGGAGTTGAAATTATTATGCATCACGAAACTTCGGCTGCTCCGCGTACTTATGAAAAGCAATTGGATACTGCTTACCAACTGATGAGTAGTTTGGGAATGCATGCGGTAAAAACAGGTTATGTCGGAAAGATAATACCAAAAGGCGAATATCATCACGGTCAGTGGATGGTAAATCATTATCGTAAAGTTTTGGATACCGCCGCCAAATATAAAGTTGCTGTTGATGCTCACGAGCCAATTAAAGCAACCGGAATCAGAAGAACTTATCCCAACGCAATTTCCCGTGAGGGATTAAGAGGACAAGAGTTTAATGCCTGGGCAATGGATGGAGGAAATCCACCTGAACACTTGTCAATTGTGGCTTTTACACGCATGCTTGCCGGACCAATAGATTTTACTCCAGGTGTTTTCGATATTAGTTTGCCTACCAAAGAAAACAACCAGATTAATACAACTCTTGCGCAGCAATTGGCTCTATATGTGGTTATTTACAGTCCCATTCAAATGGCCTGCGATTTGCCGGAAAATTATGAAGGACAGCCTGCTTTTCAATTTATAAGAGATGTGGGTGTCGACTGGGAGCAAACCAAAGTTCTAAATGGAGAAGTTGGTGATTATGTGACAATTGCAAGAGAAGAAAAGAATACAGGAAACTGGTTTGTGGGAGCTATTACCGATGAAAACAGCAGGGAAATAAGGGTAAATTTCGATTTCCTTGAAGATGGAAAAACCTATGATGCAATTATTTATAAGGATGCAAAAGATGCAAATTACAAAACCAATCCCACTACAATTGACATTGAAAAAATGGAAATTAAAAAGGGCATGAAATTGAAAATCAAGTTGGCCGAAGGTGGGGGATTTGCAATAAGTTTGATGCTGAATGAATAATTGGAAATTAAAAATTCAAGATAATTATTGCTTTAAGAGGACTCTTTTATTTATTAATTTTACGAAATGAAAAAATTATTTATGAAATCAGCAATCAGTACAGCCTTCATTATTTTATTTTCATTTATATTTCTTCCATTTAATGGATTGACGCAGAACAATTTAAATGATAAAGAACTCAAAGAGGCTGCTGCTGAAATTATCAAATCATCAGGAACTTGTGCTTTGATAACCTTAGATGATGAGGGGCAGCCAAGAGCCAGGACTATGGATCCATTTCCTCCGGATGATGATTTTACAATTTGGTTCGGCACTAATGCAAAAAGCAGAAAAGTGGAACAAATAAAAAACGATGCGCGTGTTACGCTTTATTATCTCGATTCAGATGGCACCGGATATGTTTCCATATATGGAAAAGCCCAATTGGTTGATGACAAAAAACTCAAAGAAAAATACTGGAAAAAAGAATGGGAAGCATTTTATCCAGACAAAGAATCTGATTATCTTTTGATTAAGTTTACACCTGTGTGGATGGAACTTATAAGTGAAAAAAATGGAATAATTGGTGACCCTTTAAGTTGGGAACCTCCAAAAGTTATCTTCAATTCAAAATAAGTTTCGAGTAAAATCGTTCAGTAAATAAATTTATTGCAATGAAAAAAATAATCC
>JBFFLX010000095.1:0-13731 GCA_041554435.1 Bacteroidales bacterium | reverse complement strand
TATGCTGATATTTAAGATATTAATAGTTGTTGCTGCGATTTGGTTGGTTGCAGTATTCTCCCAACTAATTAGGCCAAAAACAACTAGTTTTAATCCATTTCATTATTTTATGCGAATTAATTATTTCGTTTTAATAATGATATTGGTTTTTAGTATAGAACCTTTGATTAAATAATTGATCGGTATTATTATTTAATATGGTAAAGAGCTGCTTTTTGGCAGCTCTTTTTATTTTATTGAACCCAAAAAAATAATTATTTTATTTGATAAGTTTTTTCAATTTTTACTCTGGTTTCAAATTGTAAACTTTATCTTTGTATATGTTTTTTATGATTTATATCATACATATACTATGCTGCTAATTAGAAGAATACTGAAATTTTATATCGACGGTTTTAAGTCGATGACAGTTGGTAAACGCCTTTGGATAATTATTCTGATAAAATTATTCATAATTTTTGCTGTCTTCCGTTTATTCTTTTTTCCCGACATCTTAAAATCAAAGTTCGATAATGATAAGGAGCGTGGTGATTACGTAATCGAGCAATTAACTAAAGATAAATAAACATATGGATACTTACGGCTTGACAGTTGTCGATTGGTCGAGGGCACAGTTTGCTCTTACGGCCATGTATCACTGGATTTTTGTGCCATTAACACTTGGTACATCATTTATAGTTGCAATAATGATGACCATTTATGTAAAAACTGGCAAAGAAATTTGGAAGAAAATAACAAAATTCTGGATGACCCTTTTTGGGATAAACTTTGCTATAGGAGTTGCAACAGGCATTATACTCGAATTTGAGTTTGGCACCAACTGGTCGAATTATTCCTGGTTTGTTGGCGATATCTTTGGTGCCCCTCTTGCCATTGAAGGTATAATGGCATTTTTTATGGAATCCACTTTCATTGCAATACTATTTTTTGGTTGGGGACGAGTCAGCAAAAAGTTTCACTTGCTATCGGCCTGGCTGGTAGCAATAGGATCTAACTTAAGTGCCCTATGGATATTAGTTGCCAATGCCTGGATGCAAAATCCTGTTGGAACAGTATTTAATCCTGATACCGCAAGAAATGAAATGACAAACTTTTGGGATGTTCTTTTCTCTCCAACAGCAGTAAATAAATTCCTTCATACCATATCTTCCGCTTACGTTCTATCTGCAATATTTGTAATTGGTGTAAGTGCTTGGTTTTTACTAAAAAACAGAAGAATAGTTTTCGCAAAAAAAAGCATGTTAATAGGTGCTGTATTCGGATTAATCAGTGCCATTTATATGTTCGCTACCGGTGATGAATCAGCCAGAAGAGTTTTCAACGATCAGCCAATGAAATTTGCAGCCATGGAAGGGCTTTACGATGGTGAGAAAAATGCACCATTGGTGGTTATCGGACTTATGAAGAAGGTGCCAACACCTGAAAATCCTGATATGAATGAATTTGCCTTTAAAATTGAAATCCCTAATATGCTCTCATATATGGCAGCTCTTGATCCAAATGCATTTGTCCCCGGCATACGTGATCTTATTCATGGAAGCGAAGAACATAACATAGTTTCATATTACGAAAGAATAAGAATGGGAAAACTTGCCATAAAAGCTCTTTCCGACTACAAACTTGCCAAAGAAATTGCCAGCGACAGGGAAGCAAAAAAACATTTGGCAGTTTTTACAGAAAACTATAAATATTTTGGCTATGGATATTATAAAGATCCTCATCATTTAATTCCAAATGTACCCCTAATTTTCTACTCATTCCACACCATGGTTGGTTTGGGAACCCACTTTCTGATACTTTTTATAGTTGTTTTATTCTTCCTTTTTAAAAGAGATATTGTAAAAGCACGATGGCTGAATTATGTGTCATTATTCACAATACCTCTGGCATATATAGCATCTCAGGCTGGCTGGATGGTGGCCGAATTTGGCAGGCAGCCATGGGTTGTGCAGGATTTAATGCCTACTCTTAGCGCAGTATCCAACATAGAATCAAAAAGCGTTATTGTAACATTTATAATGTTTGCAATTGTGTTTACGGTATTGCTTATCGCAGAAATAAAAATAATGCTTAGTCAAATTGTTAAAGAGTCAAAAGTAGAGGAGGATTAATCATGTTTGAAAATTTATCATATACAACACTGCAACAATATTGGTGGATAATTGTTTCCCTTTTGGGAGCAATTTTGGTTTTTATGCTATTCGTTCAAGGGGGACAAACATTGATTTATTCCTTTGGAAAAGATAAGATAAGCCGTAAAATAATCGTTAATGCCCTGGGCAGAAAATGGGATCTTACTTTTACCACTTTGGTAACTTTTGGCGGAGCGGCATTTGCTTCATTTCCACTTTTTTATGCTACAAGTTTTGGAGGTGCTTACTGGGTGTGGATGCTAATTCTGTTCGCATTTATTATTCAGGCTGTTAGTTATGAATACCGCACAAAACCAAATAATTTTCTCGGAGAAAAAACCTATATGGCATTCCTGTTTATAAATGGATTATTGGGGACTGTTCTTCTGGGAACAGTTGTTGCAACATTTTTTACAGGCTCCGAATTCTATATTAATAATATGAATAGTTCATTTTGGCAATCGCCTTACAGAGGACTGGAGTTGGCATTTAATTTTACAAGATATTATACATATGTAAACCTGTCTCTTGGACTGGCAGTTTTCTTCCTTTCAAGAATACTTGCTTCATTGTATTTTATGAATAGCGTTAATAATAAAGATATAATTGTAAAATGCCGTAAATTATTAATTACCAATACTATACCATTTTTAATATTCTTCCTGTTTTTTGTAGTAAACATTTTAATTAAAGATGGTTTTTCTTATAATTCCGTTGGCGGAGAAGTTAGTTTAGTTAAATATAAATACTTCTACAACTTAATAGAAATGCCTGTGGTGGGTTTGATGTTTTTAATTGGGGTAGTTTTGGTGCTTTGGGGAATTATTCATTCTTTTATTAAAGATGATTATGCTGCTTCTAAAGGAATTTGGTATACAGGCGGAGGAACAATACTTGCTGTATTTGCGCTCTTCCTGATTTCAGGACTAAACAACACATGTTTTTATCCATCTACCTTCGATGCACAAAGTTCACTGAACATACAAAATGCAGCCTCTTCTGAATATACTTTGGTTGCCATGTCGTATGTTAGTTTGCTTGTTCCATTTGTAATTGCATATATCTGGTATGCTTGGTCTGCACTGAATAAAGAGAAAATTACTGCGGAAGAAATGGAAAATGATCATCATGCTTACTAAATTTTGAATGAATAATGTAGAGTGAATAAGTATGAGTTATCCCGAGTTCTCGGGATGAGTTGTTAGTTAACAATGAAAAATACATTTAAACAAAAACAACAATTCACCATTCACCATTCACCATTAACGATTAACGATTAACGATTAACGAATAACGATTAACGATTAACGATTAACGAATAACAATTAACGAAAAAAAAATATGTACATAAGAGAAATAATATGGTTTTTAAGTTGGCCTTTGGTTATTTGGTTTTCTTATAAGATGGTTCTTTATGCTTTGAAAAAGTTTGAACAGAAAGCTGAAAATGCTAAATAGAACTTTTTCTTTGTGAATAAATATCATTAATTTAGCAATCATAAAAAAAGAAGGATTATGACTTATAAAGATGCAATGTTCAAAGACAATGAATTGTCGGGAAAAGTAATTATTGTAACTGGTGGTGGCTCCGGACTAGGGAAAGCCATGACAAAATACTTTTTAACTCTGGGGGCTAAAGTTGTAATCACCTCAAGGAGTATTGAACGATTGGAAAATACTGCCAAAGAACTTATTTCCGAAACCAAAGGTGAACTTTTTTGCGTTGCTTGTGATGTAAGACATTACGATCAGGTAGAAAATGTAATAGCAAAAACTCTGGAAAAATACTCCAAAATTGACGGTTTGGTAAATAATGCAGCGGGAAATTTTATAAGTCCTACTGAAAGATTATCTGCAAATGCTTTCGACACAATTTTAGATATTGTTTTAAAAGGAACTAAAAACTTTACCCTTGCCTGTGGCAAACACTGGATTAAAGAAAAACAGAAAACATCAACCATTTTAAATATCGTAACAACTTATGCTTCAACAGGTAGCGCCTATGTCGTGCCTTCTGCTGCGGCCAAAGCCGGAGTTCTTGCAATGACCCGTTCGCTGGCTGTTGAATGGGCAAAATATGGCATCAGGTTAAATGCTATTGCACCCGGCCCCTTCCCTACCAAAGGTGCATGGGACAGGCTTTTACCCGGTGAATTAAAAGACGAGTTTGATATAAAGAAAAAAGTGCCATTAAAGAGAGTTGGTGAACATCAGGAACTGGCAAATCTTGCCGCTTATCTTATGTCGGATTTCTCAGCCTATATTAATGGGGAAGTTGTAACCATTGATGGTGGCGAATGGCTGCAGGGAGCCGGCGAATTTAATATGCTTGAAAAGATTCCACCTGAAATGTGGGATATGCTGGAAATGATGATAAGGGCGAAAAAGAAAGATAAATAGTTTAAAACGATCTTTTAACAGCATTCTTCCAATCACTCAAAAGTATATTTCTTTTTGATGATTCAATACTTGGGGAAAACTGTTCACTAAGTTGCCAATAATTTTTAACTTCATCAATATCTTTCCAATAAGCGGTATTAATTCCGGCCATATAGGCGACTCCCAATGATGTTGTTTCAAGAATTTCAGGTCGTTGGACTTCGGTATTCAAAATATCACTTTGAAACTGCATTAATGTATTATTTGCTGAGGCTCCACCATCAACACGAAGTTTATTAATTTTTTCGCCTATATCTTTTTCCATGGCCGATAAAACATCATTCGACTGAAAGGCTATTGATTCCAATGCAGCCCTTGCTATATGCGATTGAGTAGTACCACGGCTAATACCATAAATTAAACCTTTGGCATCTTGTTTCCAATAGGGAGCACCCAGACCGGTGAAGGCAGGAACAAAATAAACCCCTCCATTATCTTTGGATTTCATTGCCAAAGCCTCCACATCAGAAGTCTTTTTAAACAATTCCAAACCATCTCTAAGCCACTGAATAACAGCACCTCCTACAAAAACACTTCCCTCGAGAGCATAGGTAGTTTTACCTCCAATATTCCAGGCAATAGTTCCCAGCATTTTATGTTTGGAGCGCACAAATTCCTCACCTGTATTTACCATCAAAAAACAACCTGTACCATAAGTATTTTTGGCCATTCCCTTTTCAACACACATTTGTCCGAACATTGCAGCCTGCTGATCTCCGGCCACAGCAGCGATGGGAATCTTAGTATTTAATACTTTTCCGGCCGTGCTGGCAAATATTTCGTCGTTCATTTTAACCTCAGGCAGCATGCTTTTTGGTATCCCAAACAATTTCAATAAATCATCATCCCAGTTTAAACCGGAAATGTTGAAAAGCATTGTTCTGGAAGCATTTGTAACATCAGTTACATGAATCTTTCCACCACTTAAATTATATATTAACCATGTATCCACAGTTCCGAAAAGCAAATCTCCATTCTTGGCTTTCTGTTTGGCACCTACAACATTTTCAAGTATCCATCTGATTTTTGTGGCAGAAAAATAGGAATCGATTTCAAGCCCGGTTTTTTCTTTTACCATTTCACTCAATCCATCTGCGATAAGCTGATTACAATAATCCGATGTTCTGTGATCCTGCCATACAATTGCATTATAAACCGGCTTTCCTGTATTTCTGTCCCACACTATAGTTGTTTCACGCTGATTTGTAATACCTGCAGCGACGATATTTTCAGGTGAAATTCCAAATTTTGTTATCACTTCTGTGGCAACGGAAAACTGTGAAGAAAGTATATCAGCCGGATTATGTTCCACCCAATTAGGCTTTGGAAATAACTGAGGATATTCTTTCTGTGCCATAGCACAAACTTCACCTTTATGGTTGTAAATTATTGCTCTGGAACTTGTTGTTCCCTGATCAAGGCTAAGTATAAACGAATTTTCCATTTGCTAATTTATTATTGCTAAAAATTTAAACTGAAACTCCGTAATCTCTTAATGCATCATTAAGAGAGGTTTTTTTATCAGTAGACTCCTTCCTCTTTCCAATAATTAAGGCACAGGGAACATTATATTTTCCGGCAGGGAATTCCTTTTCGAAAGAACCCGGAATAACCACAGAATTTGGTGGCACATAGCCCTTGTATTCAACTGCTTCACTTCCGCTTACATCAATAATTTTAGTAGATAAGGTAATTACCACATTTGCACCCAGAACTGCTCCTTTACCGATACGAACTCCTTCCACCACTATACACCGAGAACCAATAAAGCAGTTATCTTCGATAATTACAGGGGCAGCCTGAACAGGTTCCAAAACCCCTCCTATTCCAACACCTCCGCTTAGGTGCACGTCCTTCCCAATTTGCGCACACGAGCCAACTGTTGCCCAGGTATCTACCATAGTATTACTTCCAACATAGGCACCAATATTTACATAAGAAGGCATCATAACAACACCTCTGTCGATAAAACTTCCGTATCTTGCAATTGCGTGGGGAACTACTCTTACTTCCTGTTTTGCAAAATCCTTTTTTAAAGGAATTTTATCATGAAACTCGAAAATACCTACTTCGGTAGTCTCCATCTTCCTCAAAGGAAAAAACATTATGACTGCCTTTTTTACCCATTCGTTTACCTTCCAGTCGTCACCAATGGGCTCAGCAACACGAAGTTTACCTTTATCAAGCATTTCAACAACCTGATTTACAGCATCTATGGTATTTTGTTCTTTTAAAAGCGCAGGGTTTCCCCATGCCGCTTCTATAATCGTTTGTATATCTTTCATTTATAATGTTTTTCTTTATGTTTTTACAAGTTCCTTTACGTCGAAGGCATCTCTCATGGCATTACCCAAACTCATAAAGGCTAGCACTAAAATTATTATTGCAACACCCGGGGCAAGTGCCAGGTATGCCGAATCCAGAATAATAAAACTATAATATTCTTTTATCATACTACCCCATGAAGGCATTGGTGGCTGAACGCCAATTCCAAGAAAACTTAAACCCGCTTCTATAAGAATTGCGGCTGCAAAGTTAGCCGCCGATATAACAATTACAGGGCTCATAACATTTGGCAGAATATGGTTTTTTATAATCCTGAAATTACTGTAACCCAAAGCAAAGCCGGCTTCAATATATTCTTTTTCCTTTATACTCATTATCTGACCTCTGACAACTCGCGCCACCTCAACCCACATTGTTAATCCAACGGCGATAAATACCTGCCAAAAGCCTTTTCCCAAAGCAAAAGTAATGGCAATTACCAAAAGTAATGTGGGTATCGACCAAACAACATTTATAAACCACATAATGATTTCATCGATGCGGCCACCAAAAAATCCTGCCAGTGAGCCTAAAAATATTCCAACCAATAGTGATATGGCTACAGATATAAATCCTACCGACAAACTCACTCTGGAACCTATGATCAGCCGGCTTATTAAATCTCTTCCGAACTGATCGGTACCCAGCAAATAAAATCTGCTTTTCAAATTTTCATTCTCAAATGTTTTTCGGGCATCATCCAGTGAAATTGAATGCTCATTTCCATTGATATTGGTATAATTAATAATTCCATTTTTTTTGTCAAATAATATCTTCCCCTTAATGGGGAAAAGTGCATCTGCAATATTAACTCTAAGTGTATCATTTTTATCACCATAAAGCTGATAATACACAAATTCATCTTTAAAATGATAATCAATAATTGGTATTTCGCGATAATGGCTTCGTTGTCCAAACAACATTTTTGAAATAATACTTTTATTTTTTTCAATTTCATTTCTGGATACTTCCATCATTTGAACACTAAAACCAGGCTTTTGGTTACTAATTTCCAGTATTTGTTTGTTTGCATAGGGGCTCGAGTCGGGAGTCAATAAATATCCTCCAATTGCGAAAAAAACAAATATAAAAATCACCAATATGGAATAGTTTGCCAAAGGATTTGCCAATAACTTTCGCCATGCAATGGCAGTAAGAGAACCCGAGGGCAGATATTTTTTTCGCTTTAAAAACATTAGGTAAAATTAATAAAATCAGACTATGTTATGAAAATGATCAAGCAACTGAAAAACAAGTTATTATAAACTAAGAACTCCATTATTAAAGTTTCGGAGGCTTGCGTAAATCCTTTTTTTCAGCAGTAATTTTTTTGTTTTTAAGCCTTTTCTCCTTCACTCCTTTTGGAACTTTAGTAGTCTTTCTTATTTTGGGAGGTTTTAATGCCTCAGTGATTAATTCCAGAAATTTTTCAATTACAATTTGCTTATTCTTAAACTGACTTCTGGTTTCGCTGGAACTTATTGTTAAAATCCCTTCAGAACTAATTCTGTTGGCAAGTTTTTCTATCAGAACAGTTTTCTCATCATCACTTAAAACCAGCGACTCCTCCACATAAAAAAGCAGTTCCACCTTGGTAGAAACCTTATTTACATTTTGTCCGCCCGGCCCTCCACTGCGACTTGTACGAAAACTGAGTTCGTTTTTTAAAAGATCAAATCTCTCCAATTCCATTCTACGAAATTAATAAATGATTGCGAACCTTTAATAATGTTGGGTAAATAGTTAATTTTGCGGGAACGAGTTGCGAGTTGCGAGTTGCGGGTTAGGTTACTGATAGAATAATAGATTTAACTTCCTCCTATTCACCATTAACGAATAACAACTAACGACTAACGACTAACGACTAACGACTAACAAATAACGACTAACAAATAACGACTAACCACTTCATCAGAAAAATAGAAATACAATAAATAATAAAAATGACTCCATTAGCAGAAATATTACGACCGAAAAGTCTGGAAGAGTACATTGGACAGGAACATTTGGTTGGCAAGGGTGCTATTCTTTATCAGAGCATAAATTCAGGAAGTATACCTTCTATGATTTTATGGGGACCTCCGGGTGTGGGCAAAACTACACTGGCACATATTATTTCGCAATCGCTTGACAAAGAGTTTTATACCTTAAGCGCTGTAAGTAGCGGAGTTAAAGATGTGAGAGCAGTTATAAGTCAGGCTGCGATGTTCAGAGGTAATGCCATTTTATTTATTGATGAGATACACAGATTTAGCAAATCGCAACAGGATTCACTTTTAAATGCTGTGGAAAAAGGAATAATTACTCTTATCGGAGCCACCACAGAAAACCCAAGTTTCGAGGTAATTTCACCTTTGTTATCGAGATGTCAGGTATATATTTTAAAGCCTCTCAACAAGGAAAATCTGATAGATCTATTGAACAAAGGCATAGAAAAGTTAAAGGAAATTCATGAACTGGAAATAGTTGTAAAGGAGAACGAGGCCTTGATACAAATATCGGGCGGTGATGCCAGAAAACTATTAAATGCTCTTGAATTATACATCTATCAGAAAAAAGTAAATTCAAACAAAATTATCATCGACAATAAATCAGTAAAAGAAATCATCCAGGAAAACCTGGCCATTTACGATAAGAAGGGTGAGATGCATTATGATGTTATTTCCGCCTTTATAAAATCAATACGTGGCAGCGACCCCAATGCTGCAGTTTATTGGCTGGCTCGTATGGTAGAAGCAGGAGAGGATCCAAAATTTATTGCCAGAAGAATGCTCATACTTGCTTCGGAAGATATAGGAAATGCCAATCCGAATGCACTATTACTAGCCAATACATGTTTCGATGCCATTGCTAAAATCGGCTGGCCTGAAGGACGCATAATCCTTTCACAAACAGCAGTTTACCTTGCAAATTCTCCAAAAAGCAATTCCACTTATTTAGCAATTAAAAAAGCACAGGCAATTGTTCAGCAAAGCGGAAATCTTGCAGTTCCACTACATTTACGTAATGCCCCTACCAAGCTTATGAAAGAAATTGGTTATGGCGATAATTATCAGTACGCTCATGATCATGACGGGAATTTTGTGGATATGGAATTTCTTCCGGAAAACATAAGTGGCACAAAATTTTTCGAACCCGGTAATAACCCCAGAGAAAACAAAGAAAAGGAAATACTTAGAAAAAAATGGAAGGATAGGTATAAATACTAAATCAAATTTATATTTTTGAAACCAAATCCAAAAACATTATGATTAAAATATTTATGCTTCTTAAAAAACAAATAATCCTAATTACAATTGTTTCAACATTTATCCTGATTACTTTTTCCTGTGACCGGTTTTCACAGCCCCAAAGGACTCCTACCAAGGAAGGATGGAAAGAGTTTACCATAAATGAGAACGGGGATTCCCTAATGACCTTTTTCAAAAAGGACGGAACGAAAAAATCGGAAGTTACATTTAAGAATGGCTTTCATGATGGCGTAGGCTATACCTATTATGATGATGGTGTTGTACAATATGAAATACACTATAAGGAAGGTTATAAACATGGTGAAACAAAATGGTTTTACCAAAGTGGCAAACTTTATCGAACAACTCAGTATAAAATGGGTTCTAAGGATGGAATGCAAAAGAAATACTACGAAAACGGCAACCTTAAATCAGAAGTGCTTTATAAAGATAATGAACCGCAAAAAGGTTTGAAGGAGTATAAAGAAGATGGAACTCCCTACACGATATATCCTAAAATTAAATTTAAAGAGATTGACAAACTGGCTTTCGAAAATAAAATAATTCTTCAGGTTTATCTGGAGCCAAAAGGCAGTAAAACAAAATATTATATTGTAAAAAACATTGATGGTGAAGATCATTACATCAGTTTAAGTCTGCAAACTAAACACGGGAAAGCAAATATTGAATATTATCTTGCCCCGGGAAGTTCAGTGATGGAAAAAATACAAATTAAGGTTGAAACTCAAACCAAACGTGGCAATCCTCTTGTATTGTACAAAACTTACAATATGGCAGCCGAAAACAGGTTTAATTAAGGGCTTTTAAGCGCGCTTTTAATTGATAACTATCAGGTATATAAACTAAACCTTTTTTAAGTAATTCGCGCGCTTTACCGTATTTGCCTTTTTTAAAATAGTAAGCGGCAGCAGCAGAATAACTCTTTTCAATATTACTATAACTTTCATAAACAACTTTATTGGAATTCTCATTACATAAACTTTCAAATTCATTTTGAAAATACTCTGCTTTTTGAATTTCACCTTTATAGTAATAGTTGCTCATCAAGCCTAACTTAACCATATACATCAGATTGATTATCTTATCGTTATCTTTAAGGTTTATATGGCTTTCAACAAAATTATCAAGAGTATCATTTAGGATGTTTAATTTGTTTTCATCATAAAACGATTTGGAATTTAAACTCACAACCGTTGCTACCAGCATGTTTTGTATGTCAGTATTTTCGGGTTTAATTTTATAAGCATTTTCCAAAAAAGGCAGTGATTCATTATAATGGAGGTTATTAATCAATTTCCTGCTCATTTCAAAATTATATATGAAAGTAAACTCACTTATCAATGCACTGTCAATAACTTTATCCATTAAGTATCGATAAGATTTTTTATACATATCAATATTACCTTCAAAATTTAACTGCCTCTGGGTCATATCATAAAACAGGGAAATAAAAATATCCTTCTTCACATCCTTCGATGAGGTTCTTGTAAACATCCCCAGGTATTTATAATAATCCGGATCGGTGGCATTTGTTTTATCAATCATAAGTCCAAGAGAAGCCGTCATTAAAAACTTATTTTGTAATGAAGCATGCAGATAATACGACTTTGTAAAATTATTCAAAGCCTCTTTTATTTTATTCTGAGTCAGGAAATCCAGTCCCAAATTAAAATACTGGCTTGATGCTAATTGCTTTAAATCACCTACCTCAGTTTTAAGATAATATTCAGTAAACAAATCATCAATACTTTTATTATCGAATTCATCTTTACTAATTAACTTATTATCTCTCAGATAATTAATATAATTATTTTTAAATGTATTATCATAAACAAAAACTCCCTTTTGGGGATTGGTAGTCTGAACCATTATTTTTGATGTAGCCGGGTAAGCTATCAGAAATACATGATTTGGCTGGAATTCAATTTCATAAGGAATATTTAGTTCATCAAACACCAAAGCAAACAACATAGTAGAAGTTACACACTGATATTCTTTCGAAGTAAACAGTTGAGAAAAATTAGCCTTTATTACATACTTGTCTAACATAGAAGCATGAACACTATTATAAATCTTCTTAATCTTCTTTTTATCATTATAATTTGCAAATTTTTCATTTTTAAATGACGCAACGGCAAACTCTAAAGCAGACTTATATGTTTCATATTCAGCGGCTTTAACGTTTTCATCCGCAGCAAGGAATAATGCAAAATAATCAGGCTGAAAAGTATTTTCTAATTTGAAGAAAGTTTCCTTTTCAAAATCCGAATGATAATTAAGATCGGCAAAAGAAACGATACTGTCAGCATAAATTGAATTAATTGAGAAAACAAATAATGTGAAACAAAACAGATAATTTTTAAACCTTTGGGTCATAGCAGAAATTTATTTTAATTACTTAGATATGTCTAAAGAAAATTTATCCGACGAAATTAAAAATTTAAATTTATATACCAAGCCGACTGCCTGATAAAAAAAATCCAAAAAGCCTTGAAATTATACTAATTTTGCAGTTCAAATCACAAAATCAGGGATATGGCAGAAATGGGCAAATTAAACACTTTAGAAGTACTTCGTGTTGTGGAACACGGAATGTATCTGCAAGGTGAAAATGAAAATGATATTTTATTACCCAATAAATATATCCCTGAAGGAACTAAAGTAGGCGACAAAGTAGAAGTTTTTATTTATCGCGATTCGGAAGACCGTATTATTGCAACAACCCTAACACCAAAAGGAATGGTTGGCGACTTTGCCTATCTGGAAGTTGTAGCAGTAAACCGAATTGGAGCATTTATGGGGTGGGGACTCGAAAAAGATCTCTTCGTTCCATTCAAGGAACAGAGGGTTAAAATGCAGGAAGGCCAGAAATATGTTGTGGGTATTTATATTGATGAGTCATCCGACAGAATTGCCGCCTCATCGAAATTATATCAGTTTTTAGATGATGCCATGCCTGAATTTAGTACCAACGAAGAAGTGGAAGCCTTTATTTATGATGAGAATGAAATAGGATATAACTGTATGGTTAATGAGCAGTTTATTGGAATAATTTATGAAAGTGATGTGGTTACTAATCTGGAAGTTGGGCAAAAAGTAAAGGCTTATGTTCAAAAAGTTCGTCCTGATAAAAAAGTCGACCTCAGCCTTTTACCTTCCGGCTACGGCAAGGTTGACGACATTGCCACCGGCATACTGAACAGGCTTATGGAAAACGATGGCTATATAGCATTAAGCGATAAATCGCCTTCAGAAACTATTAACCTAAAACTTGGAATCAGCAAGAAAAACTTCAAAAAAGCAATTGGCTCTCTTTATAAAAAGAAACTCATCGAAATAGAGAAGGTTGGGATAAGGCTTACGGAAGATGGGAAAAAATATAAGTTTTGAGTTACGAGTTACGAGTTGCGAGTTGCGAGTTGCGAGTTCGTTTTGTGTTTCAAATTTAACTTTAGGCACTTTAATTTATGTTGCATCCTGCCTGCCGGCGAGGCAGGGTTGCAAGTTCCAAGTATCAGGCTTGCCTGCCGTGCTCCTACGCTGAAGCTTTGGCGCAAGCGTAAATGAAGTGTAGGCATGGCTTG
>JBFFLX010000094.1:0-13843 GCA_041554435.1 Bacteroidales bacterium | reverse complement strand
GATAAAATTCCTGAAATCCATAGGCCCCGGAATTGTGGTAGCAGCAACAGGCATAGGGGCAGGCGATATGATTGCAGCCACAGTCGGTGGAGCAAAATATGGCTATATGATAATATGGGCCGTAATTTTAGGAGGAGTATTGAAATATGTCCTTAACGAAGGAGTTGGAAGATGGCAACTTAAAACAAAAACAACTCTTACCGACGGATGGATAAAACATCTCCCCAAAATATTTTCGTATTACTTTATTGTTTATTTATTGCTTTGGAGTTTTGTGGTTTTCGGTGCCTTAATGGCAGCCACAGGTCTCGCTGCCTACGCTCTAACCGGAATTTTTAGTGTGAAAATATGGGCGGCAATACATTCGGCAATTGCAATAATTATAGTGCTTGCAGGATCCTATAAGCATTTCGAAAATATAATGAAACTACTTATCGCTCTGATGTTTATGGTTGTGTTAGTTAGTAGTTTTTTGCTTAAGCCGGACCTTGGAATAATTTTTAGTCATATTATTAACCCCACTTTACCGGAGGGAAGCGTTAAATATGCACTTGCAATAATTGGTGGAGTAGGAGGTAGCGTAACTATATTAAGTTATGGCTATTGGATAAAGGAAAAGAATTGGAATGGGAAAAAATTCCTTCCCAAAATGAAGATAGACCTTGCCATAGCATATATACTCACAACAGTTTTCGGAATTTCAATAATCATTATTTCTGCAGATTTAAAACCTGAAATTGTAAATGGCAGCGGTATAGTTATTGGCCTTGCTGATAAATTCGGGGAACTTACCGGCGATGCCGGAAGGTGGATATTCCTTTTCGGTTTCTGGGGAGCAGTATTTAGCTCTATGGTAGGCGTTTGGCAGGGAGTACCTTATATATTCGCCGATTTCGTAAAAACATTTTTTAATGAAGAAGGCCGACAAAAGTCAGACCTAAAGAATACTAAGGAATACAAAATTTTTATGATATTAATGGCAACACTTCCGTTTGTGCTGTTATTGTTAGGAAAACCGGTTTGGCTGATAGTGGTTTATTCGGTAATAGGCTCATTATTTATGCCCTTTCTGGCTTTTACTCTGCTTTGGTTAAATAATAGCAAAGCTCTTATGAAATCGCAAAAAAATACCATTATAATCAACATTTTTCTGATAATTAACCTACTTTTGTTCTTGTATCTTGGAATAGTAGAAATTTTAAAATACCTATAAATTATGTTACGTCATATAGTAATGATAAAATTTAATGAAAGGGAAAACCTGCAGGAAAATTCAAATTATTTAAAGAAAATATTGATGGATCTTGAAAATTCCATCGATAGTTTAAATAAAATGCAGGTAGGAATTAATTTTTCAACCCGCCCTTCTGCTCACGATATAGTGTTGATAGCCGATTTTGATGATGAAGCCGGATTAGATGAATACAGGGTTCACCATGAACATATTAAAGTGCTGGATTATCTCAGGGAAAAAGGAGTACAATCAACTGTGGTTGATTATTTTTATTAAGAATAAACATAACAAAATCAAAATGAGAAAACTTTTTACTTTTAGCCTTTTAATGGCTTTTGCATTATTTGTAAATGCACAAATAACCGTTACCAATAATGATTTGGCACCCGCAGGGACAACAATATACAATTCCATCGACAATTCTGTGGATGACAAAATTGTTCCCGGCTCACCCGGTCCTAATAAAACCTGGGATTTTGTGACTTTAAATCAGGATAATGCTGATACTTTAAAATTTTTATTGCCCGCTTGGACACCATATCCTGATGATTTCCCCGATGCAAATTTCGCAGCCAATCTTGTAAATGATAATGCATATGCTTTTCTAATCAGAAATGATGACAAACTCTCTGCCATTGGATTGGTTGGTTCCTACGATGTTTACGAAAACGTTTCAGTTCCTATGGTCCCGGAAGAAGTTTATATGGATTTCCCGGTTCAATTCGGTCAAACAAGGGATGAGAACTTTTATATAGAAGCCCGACTGGAAAGTGATACTCCCCCGGCAGACTCTGTAAAATACCGACAAAGGACCGTAAAATCATCTTTTGTTGATGCGTGGGGCACACTTACAATACCAATGGGTGCATATAACACATTAAGAATTAAAGAAGAAAGAACGACTTACGATAGTGTTTGGGCAAAAATATTCGGTACATGGGTACTGGTTGATACAGATCAAGGCTCATCAACTCTATACAAATGGATTACAAATGATGCCACATTGGGATATTATCTTGTAACTATGGATTACGATGCTGATAACCAGATTGTAAATGATGTGGAATTTATGAATATGATGCCTGTTGGTGTGGATACTCATACTGATGATATGGTAATTGCTTTTCCAAATCCTGTTAAGGATGTGCTAAAATTTAATTTAAAAAATACCCAAAAGGGAGAAGTCTTAATTTATAACCTTAAAGGACAAGTAGTTGCGAACAAGCGATTTGAAGGAAATAATACTGCTGTTTCTGTTTCTTCTTTAGCGGGTGGGTTATATTTTTATGTGCTTAAGGATGAAAATTCGAATAGAATAGCGTCAGAGAAATTTATTAAAAACTAATGAATTTTATTCTTCTTCCAGTTTAAATTCATCCACCAGTATCTCGTGTAATTGTGTGGGTTTAACATTATAAAAAATTTCACCTCTAACTGAGTAGGAAATATGTCCGGTTTCTTCAGAGACTATAATTGCCAAACTATCAGACACTTCTGTGATTCCAAGTGCTGCTCTGTGACGTAATCCTGCTGCATCAGCAACATTTTGTTTGGAAACAGGCAGAATACATTTTGCAGCTACTATTCGATTATTTGTAATAATAGCGGCTCCATCGTGCAAAGGACTGTTTTTAAAGAAAATATTTTCAATCATCGATTTTGTAACCATTGCATCAACTTTATCCCCTGTATTTACGTATTGCTTTAATTCGTTCTGCCTTGTAATTACTATTAATGCACCTTGTTTTATTTCACCCATTTTACGGCAGGCCGTAATTAATGGATCAACACTTAATTCCACAGGATTATCCATAAGAGAAGCAAAAAAGTTAAATCGCTTTCCGTATTTCCCTAAAAATGAAGGTGTTCCCAGAGCAAGCAAAAACTGACGTATCTCAGGTTGAAAAATAATTATTAAGGCTACCAAACCAACACTTATAAAGGCTCCAAGTATATCGGTAAGTAATTCCATTTCAAGAAATGAAAACAATCTCCACATAACAAATAATGATACCAGACCCAATAAAATATTAATGGCAGCGGTACCTTTAACTATCTGATAAAGGGCAAATAATAACACAGCCACCAATAATATGTCGACTATATCAAGAATTCGGAATACTAAAAATAATGTTGTCAAATCTTTTATTTTCTGTAAAAATACAAATATGCAAAATATATCCCATGCTTTCGATGCAAATTACATTATTGTTTATTAAATACTTTTATAATATTCGAAAAGTTTAATTGATTGTGAAGCTTCCAATACATCATGAACTCTTAAAATATTGGCTCCATTTTGTAGGGCAAACACATTTAAAGTATTAGTTCCGTTTAATGCTTCTTTTGGGTTTATATTCAGCACTTTACAAATCATTGACTTTCGTGATATTCCACTTAAAACCGGCAAATTATCAATGCGCAATTCATTTTGATATTTCAATAATTCATAATTGCTTTTCAAGGTTTTTCCAAAACCATATCCTGGATCAAGAATGATATCCTTTACACCCAAATCATTTAATTCCTGAACTCTATTTTTAAAAAATGATTTCACAATCTCAACAACATTTTCTTCAATGGCTTCATTTTGCATTGTTTGAGGATTCCCCTTCATATGCATTAGAATATAAGGAATTTGCAGTTCGGCCATGGTTTTGAACATATTCTCATCCAGGGTTCCACCACTAATATCATTTATTATGTCTGCTCCGTGATTGTAAGCTTGTTTTGCTATTTCACTTCTGAAAGTATCAACTGAGAAAATTAGTTGTGGAAATTTCTTGCTAAGCATCTCCAGTACAGGCAATAAACGTTGCTTTTCTTCCTCAATTGAAATGAAGTCTGCTCCCGGTCGGCTGGAAAAAGCACCCAAATCAATAATATGGGCGCCTTCATCTATCATCCTTTCACATTGTTTAATGCTAAGGTCGTTTTCGGAATATTTTCCTCCATCATAGAATGAATCAGGGGTAAGGTTTAATATTCCCATTATCCTTGGACTCTCAAAATCAAGCAATTTCCCATTGCAATCCATACTTCTTGGAATATTTGTAAAAGATGTATCTTTATTGCTCAAAATTTAAATATTTTATACAGCAAAGTTAGAATATTATATATGAATAAAGATACCTCAAAACAGTTTAATGAAATAATTGAATACTGCCTTAAAGTATTTGAAGATAAGCAGAAGGATTATAATACTGCCTGGCGTATACTCAGAACATCAAGTTTAACCGACCAGATTTACATAAAAGCCAATCGGATCAGAAGCATTCAGTTGAAGGGCGTTAGCAAGGTTAACGAAGGTATAATTCCTGAGTTTGTGGGAATTATAAACTATTCGGTTATGGCATTGATACAACTGGAAAAAGGTATGGCTGAAGAGGCTGACATGCCTGCAGAAGAGGCTATTTCTCTCTATAAAAAGCATATATTTAATGCACGCGACCTGATGCTCGACAAAAACCATGACTATGGTGAAGCATGGCGAAATATGCGTATTTCTTCATTAACAGATATAATTCTGATGAAATTATTACGCATCAAGCAAATTGAAGATAATGAAGGAAAAACAATAGTTTCCGAAGGCCTTGATGCTAATTATAATGATATCATAAATTATTCCGTCTTTGCTTTAATTAAACTAATCATCGAAAAATAATATGGCAAAAACAAATAAGTTTCTTACAGGTATCGTATTTATAATCAGGGTATTAGTTGGACTGGTTTTCATATTCTCAGCATTTGTAAAAGGTGTCGACCCATTGGGAACAGCTTACAGAGTAGAAGATTATCTGGAAGCCTATGGCTGGTATTTCATGGTAGATTATTCATTAATGTTGGGGAATTTCCTGATTATTATCGAATTCTTACTTGGCGTTTCCATGCTTTTCAGACTGAAGTTTAAGTTAGGCTCGCTGGGGGTACTTCTGATAATGATGATATTTACTGTTGTTACCTACTTCGATGCCAAACTAAATCTTGTTCCCGATTGTGGCTGCTTTGGCGATGCTATAAAACTTACAAACTGGGAAACTTTTTACAAAAATATAGTATTAATAATTCTGGCTTTTATATTATTCTTATTGCAAAAGCATGTAAAACAATCTACGCCACAATGGTTTCAGTGGATATTGATTTTATTCTTTACCCTGGGCTTTTCCTACTTCGTATATTATAATCTGAATCACTTGCCTGTAGTGGACTTCCGCAACTGGAAAGAAGGAAAAAACATGAAGACAATAGGGGAGGACAAGGCAAAAGTTTACGTTAGTTATAAGAATAAAGAAACCGGTGAAATAAAGGAATATTTGTCGCCTAACTACCCCTGGAGTGATAGTACATGGCTACAAAACTGGGAATTCCTTGGTCAGAGATTCGATAATTCATCTGTAGAAAAAATGCATGAATTAATAATTCAGGACAGTATTGGCAACGATTATACCAAAGACCTGATTGAAAATCCGGGAACTCAAGTATTATTAATAACGCCTGATCTTTTTAAAGTTAACCTGAAGGGATTGGAAAAAGGTGTTCAATTAAGAAACAATATAGATGGGGATGCATATTTTGCGGTTATTACAGGTTCCGACTATCAAACAGCAGGAAGAATATTAGGCACCTATGATGATTTGGAAGTTTATTTTGCTGATGACATCTTGCTTAAAGCAATGATACGGTCGAACCCCGGAATAGTAATTATTAAGAATGGCATTGTTTTCAAAAAAATACATTATAACGATTTCCCCGAAAAACTAGAGTTAAACTAAATAATGGGCAGATATATATTAAGAAGATTTTTATACGGCTTTTTAGTCCTTTGGGGAGTAATAAGCATGGTATTCTTTCTTTTCAATATACTTCCCGGTGATCCTGCCAGAATGCTCCTGGGGCAACGTGCCGATATAACTTCCGTTGACGCTATCAAAAAAGATTTAGGACTCGACAAACCTATTGCCGTTCAGTATTTTAATTTCCTGAACGACATTTCGCCATTATCATTTCATAATACTTCTGAGAAAGAAAGTTATTGGTATTACGACAAAACAAAATACATTAATTCGGCACAATTAATAAAAATTGCGGATGTAGCATTAGTGCTAAAAGTTCCCTATTTAAGGAAATCATATCAGAGTAAGAGATTGGTAAGTAAGGTCATTTTAGAAGCCTTCCCTAAAACTATGTTGCTGGCATTTACTTCTATATTATTCGCTATAATAGTCGGAATCTTGCTGGGAATACCGGCTGCACTTTATAAAGATAGCTTGCTCGACAGATCATTATTGGTTTTTTCCAGTTTCGGGATGTCGGTACCATCATTTTTTGCAGCCATATTAATTGCCTGGCTATTTGCATTTGTACTGGCCGACTATACGGGACTGGAAATGTATGGAAGTTTGTACTCAGTAGATGATTATACGGGAGAAGTATACATTAACTTGAGAAACCTTATTTTGCCTGCTCTAACTTTGGGTATCAGACCATTAGCAATTGTTGTAAGTTTAACCAGAAGTTCGTTACTGGAAGTATTATCGCAGGATTATATAAGAACGGCCAGAGCAAAAGGATTAAGTGAATTTGACGTTATTATAAAACATGGATTAAGAAACTCATTAAACCCATTGATAACGGCAATCAGCGGATGGTTCGCCTCCCTTATGGCAGGTGCTGTTTTTGTGGAGTATGTTTTCGATTGGAAAGGTATTGGAGTTTTAATAGTTGACTCGCTCGAAAAGTACGATCTGCCAATAATAATGGGCTCGGTTCTCTTTATCTCAGTAATGTTGATATTGATAAATATATTGGTGGATATAACTTACGCCATACTCGACCCCAGAGTAAGGTTGAGTTAATATTGTCAATTATTATTTTTTCAAGTTTTTATATTATTACAAGCCTTTGATTTTCAAGGCTGAAAATGTTAAATGATAATAAAACTCATGCATGGAAAGTGTTAATAATTAATTCATATCATCTATTTGTGTAATTTAGTTTTTTTCTATTTTTACTTAAAATAATTATACAAAATTTATTTCGAGAAAATGAAGTTTATCATATCAAGTACAGCATTGTTAAGAAGTCTTCAAAAGATAAGCGGAGTGCTAAGTACAAGCAATACTCTACCCATATTGGAAGATTTTTTATTTGAATTAAAAGAAGGGAAATTAAAGATAACTGCCTCCGACCTGGAAACAACCATTAGTGTAGAACTGGAGGTTGATAAATTTGAGAATGAAGGTGTGGTTGCCATTCCTGCAAAGATGTTGCTGGATATAATGAAAACATTTCCTGAAATTCCTGTCACCATTTCCATAAATCTGGAAAATCAGGGTGTAGAGATATTTGCAGGCGAAGGAAAATATAAACTTATTGGTCATAAAAGTGACGAATTCCCTCAGGTTCCTGTTCTCGACAATACAACTAAAATTGATATTAGTGGAGCACAGTTAGTGGATGCCTTTAATAAAACATTGTTTGCTACAGGTAATGATGAGTTACGTCCTGTTATGTCAGGAGTGCTTTGTGAGGTAAGTGAAGAAAACATTACTTTCGTTGCTACAGATGCTCATAAACTAGTACGATACAGAAGAAACGACATAAAAAGCGATCAGTCTGCTTCCTTTATTTTACCAAAGAAGCCACTAAATCACTTAAAAAATATTATCCCTGACGATAATGATGCAGAAGTAAAGTTAGAATATAATGATGCGAATGCAATTATTAATTTTGATAATATTACATTGATTTGCCGTTTGATTGAGGGAAAATACCCTAATTATGAGGCAGTTATTCCTCAGCAAAATCCTTTTAAACTAAGTGTGGCACGTAAAAGTCTTTTAAACGCACTAAAAAGAGTATCCATATTTGGAAGCAAATCAACACATCAGGTACGATTTAAAGTTTCAGGCAAGGAATTAGTATTGTCTGCCGAAGATATTGATTATTCCAGCGAAGCAAGAGAAAGACTAACATGTAGTTATGAAGGTGAAGACATAGAGATTGGGTTTAACTCAAAATTTATGTTGGATATGCTCGCAACCCTCGATAACGAGAATATCATCATTGAGATGTCGGCTCCTAACCGTGCCGGTATTTTATTACCCGATGATAAAGATGAAGATGCAGAAGATATTCTAATGCTTATTATGCCTGTGATGCTTTCGCAGTAATTATCTTAAAATTATTATCAGTGGAGTACCACTTAAAGCTATTTTAAGTTTATTAATTTCCTTTTTATAAGAAACCTTAGTATCAGGATTTGTTATGTCGGTAATTGATTTAACATTTTTCTTAAGAGGTATGTCTACCCACTTTATATCTTTATGATTTTCAGAAGTAGGTCGCCAGGCAATCATAACTTCCTCATTTGTATTTTCATTAATATATGAATAACAATATGTTTCATCATCTTCTAAAACTATGGCAGAGAATTGCATATCCTTTAATACTTCAAAAACTCTTTCAAATACGGTAAAGGAAAGTTTCTCCTTAAATCCTGAAGAATAACTGGAAAGCAATCCACTTCGGTTATGTAATATTGAATTCCAGTCTACATTGGCATAGAAATACCAATAAAATTCTTCTACACCAAGACGAGAGAATATCAATGCCTGTCGTAATCCATAAACTGCTTGTTCATATTCACTTACACAGTTCGAATGAATACAATCGTCACCACCTCCATCGCTGTCGAAGCCAAATTCAGTAACATAAATATCCGTTGAATAATTATTTGCAATGGCCCATTTTTTAAGATTATTAACTGACCAGGTTTCTGAGCGGGGATCTTCAGGGTTAATAGCAACTCTTTCGCCTTGTTCATTAAAAATATAAGAATAAATATGCGTATTTAAGCCATCAATATCATTGTTTGGAAGGATATAATCTGAAATATAATTATTCAGATAAAGATGTTTATCGTAGGCCTGAAGACCACAAGGTATAACCCTAAAACTTTTGGAAGTATTTTTAATACCGGTGCTCATACCTTTCAATATTTCGGCATAAAGGCTGCTGGAATAGTCCCAGGGTTCATTACCCACTTCAACTAAACTAACTAATTCATTTTCAGAAAAGAATCCTGCAAATTCCGCACCATACTGCCTTGCCTGATAATAGGCATTATCCCAGCCTGATTGCGGAAAATAATCATTATTAAAGAGTATACAAGCGTCGATTTTCAAGCCATTTGATTTCCAAATCCCATATTCTTCTTTCCAGTTAAGCCATTTATTTTTTATGCTGTCGATCGATTTCTCTCTGAGCAGAAACTCAGCTGTATTGCCTGGTTTAGCAATATCCCAGTCAAGGCGGTGATAACTCCTGACAAGATTTGTGAGCCTGGCAAATTTTGCAGAACCGTCATTTTTTCCAATTTGTTTCGATGAAACTCCATAACCCCAACCCCAAATAGCATTAACGCCAAAGCTTTCTTTCCATGTTTTTAACGACTTAGTGGCAGCAGCAGGCTTCCCAAACTCTCCATATCGGTCGTAAATTGCCAACTCCCTATAACTTGCTTTTTTATAAGGCACAGGCTTAATAAAAATATTGATTTTCAAATATTTTGCATAAATTTCAGGATGAATTCTCATACTTAAAAATGCAATTGCCTGTGGGTTTAAGTTGGATATTTTAATCCAATCTATATTATTATTTGAATATAAGAGTTGAATAGAATCCACATCAGTGGAATTTAAATGCCTGCTCATTATAATTCCAATCTCAACAGGGGAGGGGAATTCAATTTTTATCCATTCTACTATATCTTTATCAACTGCAGCCAGTTCGAAGATTTGATAAGTTTCGGCACTTTGGAAAATAATTTCCTTCACATAACTACTCTCATTAATTTCAAGATTTTGAAAAGCAAAATTATTTTGTGAGTTATATTTCCTCTCAAGTACTTGTCCATTAGAAAAAACAATTTGCATTAAAACTTCACTATTGGTATTTAACTTAAGAGACAGAAATTTAAGGGCCTTTTTATTATAGAGTTTTATCTTTGTTACTCCCTTTTCAATATCTGCTTTAGAATCAGGATTACCATCAAAGGCCATAATGTATTTGATGCTTTCAACAGAATAATTTTCATCATTTAAAAATATGTTTTGCTCTCTGGAACTGATATAATTATCCGGAAGTGCATTTCCTGATTCCCAAAAAGTTTCAGGATTACCATCTCTGATAAACTCAATATTTGTCCCTGAACTTGCACTAATTATTGCATTTTTTATTGGAGAAACTACCAATCCTGCATCTGTATTTATCTGGGCATTAAGTAAATAAGTATTTAAAATTAGAATTGTTATAACTAGTAGTTTTATAGTTTTCATGACATTGGTTCTAAATATTTATGGAAGCAATTCGTAATCGATATTTTTTAGAGATTTTAAGATATTCGGCCTTACGTTGGGATTTATAAGTTCCATCGACTTAACTAAATTTCTGGCATTAGTCCTCATTGTTTTATCGTCATAGGGACAAACTTTTTTAAGAGGAGGGTAGTTTTTAATTTTTGAATATTCGGTAGTTTGTTTATTGCTGAGGAGAATTAAAGGCCTGATAATTTCTATTTCTCCTGAAAACATCGACAAAGATGCCGGTATTGATGCTGCATTGGCATGATAAATCATATTGATTAATAATGTTTCAACAGCATCATCCATATGATGACCGAAAGCAATTTTATTGAAATTATTTTCTTTTGCATACTGAAACATAGTTTTCCTTCGGTTTCTGGAACAGATGAAACAGGCAGATTTTTTACCTCTGCTTTCTATATCAGCAAAGGTATTTACAAAGTTTATTTTTACTCCTAGCCGGCTGCAAAATTCAAGCATCAACTCATTATCTATTTCATAATCCATATCAGTTATATTGATATGAATGACCTCAATTTCAAAATCAAATCGTTTAAATTTCTGAAAATCAACTAGATTTTCCAGGAGGCATAATGAATCTTTCCCACCACTAAGTGCTACCAATACTCTATCGCCCTCAGTAATTAATTTGTAATCATTAATTGCCTTGGCAAGTTTGTTTTTAACTAATTCAATAAAGTTAGATTGATATTTTGAATAAGATTGATTCCGGCCCATTTCTCATGATTTAGGCTACCAGTGTGTCTTCCTCAAGAACTCCTTCTTCAATACGTAAATTATTAATAATGAATTCCTGACGATCGGGAGTATTCTTTCCCATATAAAACTCAAGTGTTTCATTAATAGCGCTATCACCTTTTAATATTACAGGTTCCAATCGAATATTTGAACCAATAAAATGCTTAAATTCTGAAGGTGATATTTCTCCCAATCCTTTAAATCGTGTGATTTCAGGATTTGGTTTTAGAGTATTTATGGCATCTACTTTTTCCGCATCTGAATAACAGTATGTGGTTTTGGTTTTATTCCTAACTCTGAAGAGGGGTGTTTGTAAAATATAAAGATGTCCGCCTTTTACCAGATCCGGATAAAACTGAAGGAAAAATGTAAGAAGTAAGAGACGAATATGCATACCATCAACATCGGCATCGGTAGCAATTACGATATTATTATATCGCAGGTCGTCCATACTTTCATCAATATTTAAGGCCGATTGAAGTAAGTTAAACTCTTCGTTTTGATAAACTATTTTTTTACTGAGTCCGTATGAATTAAGCGGTTTTCCCTTAAGGCTAAAAACGGCCTGGGTTTGCACATCGCGCGACTTTGTGATAGAGCCACTAGCCGAATCACCCTCAGTAATAAATAGCGTAGTTTCAAGATTTTTTTCATGGCTGTCGGTAAGATGTATTCTGCAATCGCGAAGTTTTTTATTGTGAAGACTTACTTTTTTAACGCTTTCCCTGGCTAATTTCTTGATGCCTGCCATATCTTTTCTCTCCTTTTCACTTTGGAGAATTTTACGATATAATGCTTCTGCATCATCACCATGAATATGAAGGTAATTATCCAGATTACGTTTTATAATATCATGTATATAGTTTCTTATGGTTTGCCCTCCGGGTTCAATGTGTTGCGATCCCAGTTTGGTTTTCGTTTGCGATTCGAAAACAGGTTCGGAAACCTTAATAGATATTGCTGCAAAAATTGAGGTCCTTATGTCGCTGGTATCAAAATCCTTATTAAAAAATTCACGTATGGTTTTTACAATTGCCTCTCTAAAAGCATTTTGATGTGTTCCTCCCTGAGTTGTATGCTGTCCGTTAACAAAGGAATAATACTCTTCGCTATAGGTCCTTGAACTATGGCTGAATGCACATTCAAAGTCACCTTCTTTAATATGGATAATAGGATATAAAAGTGGCCCGTTGCCATTTAAATTATGTTCCAAAAGATCTATCAAACCATTCTTGGCCTGCATCTTTTGTCCATTAAAAATAATTGTTAATCCATTGTTCAGGAATACATAATTCCACAACATCTCTTCTACATAGTCGAAGATGTATTTATAATTTCCAAATATTTCCTGATCGGGGATAAAAGAAATAAATGTGCCTTGCTTTTCTTCACTTTTAACAATATCTAAATCATTATCAACAGCACCACGACAATACTCAAGAACCTTTGTCTTTCCTTCTCTAATCGACTGAGCCTTAAAATATTCCGATAAAGCATTTACAGCCTTAGAACCAACTCCATTAAGGCCTACTGCCTTTTTAAATACCTTGGAATCGTATTTTGCTCCGGTATTTATTTTGCTTACACAAGCATCAACTTTTCCCAATGGCATTCCTCTGCCATAATCTCTTACGCTTACTTCTCTCTCATTAATTGTAACTTCTATGGAACTTCCATGCCCCATAACAAACTCATCAATGGAATTGTCGATAATCTCTTTCAGAAGAACATATATTCCATCATCCTGCGAACTACCGTCTCCAAGTTTGCCAATATACATACCCGGGCGAAGCCTGATATGCTCTTTCCAATCAAGAGACCTTACGCTATCTTCATTGTATTCTGCTGACATTTATTCTTAATTTCCGGCTAAAATATGAACAAGATTGTCACGAAAAACTAAATAATAATTTAGTTTTTAAACAAATAATGTTGAAAACATTGTTCATTAAAGGCTTTCAGGACTTTATGAAATAAGAATTTTTGCGAGAATTAAAAATTCATATCCCTTTTTGGGAAAATTAATAATATACCACCGGAAATAAAATTATCTCCGGTGTTTTAAAATTCCTACTATTGTAAAAAAATATTATTTCTTCTTTGTACTTAGTCCAAAGGGAGTATACACTGGGCAAAACCCGATAAATGCTGTGGTCAAAGGTACTAAAGCAATAAGTCCCCACCAAGTTTGATAATAGTATCCCAAAGCTCCAATAATAATTGCTAAAATTATTCTAACTACTTTGTCAATTGTTCCTACATTAGTTTTCATATCTAGTTATTTTAAATTCACAACAAAAATAAATATTGAAAATTTACTATTTCGGTGACTCAGGTTACAAAAGTCAAATTATTTCGATTTTACCCCTGTGATTTTTTATAACTCCCTTTTTCTCAAGTTGTTTTAACAATCGCGACACAACCTCTCTGGCAGTTCCCAACTCATCTGCAATTTGTTTATGCGTTTTCAACACAATTTTTACAT
>JBFFLX010000093.1:0-13972 GCA_041554435.1 Bacteroidales bacterium | reverse complement strand
CCTTCAGGCCCAAGCCTGGAAGTAATGGTTTATAGTGAGCCGGCACCTTCCATTACAGGTGATGAACTGGTTTGCCAATACGATAATGGTATTTATACTGTGGCATACAGTGAATACAGCGATTACATCTGGACAGTTGACGGAGGTGATATTATTGAGGGTGAAGGTACAAATGAAATTACTGTTTACTGGACTGCTGACCAAGGCTCTACAACTTATGTTAATGTTACTGAAACCAAAACAGAAGGCTGCGAAACAATGGCTGAAACTTTTGAAGTAACAATTGATAATTGTGTGGGTATAAATGAAAAAATTGTTGGAAATATCAGCATATATCCTAATCCGGCTAAAAATTATCTTAATATCGATATCAGTAGTTTAAAGAGTGAAACTATAGTATTTAAACTTACTAATATGCAAGGAAAAGTTGTATTGCTTGAAAACAAAAGAGTTGAAAACAATTCCTTAAAAAGCAATATTCAATTGGAAGAGTATCCGGAAGGTTTGTATTTGTTTACTGTAGAATCGAAGGGGAAAATTATCAAATCAGAAAAAATAGTTCACATTAATTAAATGGTGTGAATTACAGAATATTGCTGAATTTTTTTTGAAAAAATAATAAAAGTATAATGATAGTTTTTAATTAGTTTTTTTAGTTTTATTAAACAATTCTATTATTAAAACTGCTGTTTGTTTTATCAGACAGCAGTTTTTTGTTTTATTTTGCCTAAAATGATTAAGCATTATAATATACCTATTTTTATTCCTGAACTGGCCTGCCCTTTTCAGTGTGCTTTTTGCAATCAGAAAAAAATTAGCGGACAGAGCCTTATTCCTGATAAACAGGAAATTATTCATACTATTGAAAGTCACCTTTGTTCTTTTAAAGAAAAAAATCGTTTCGTAAACATTGCCTTTTTTGGCGGAAGTTTTACCGGGATTCCAAAAGAAGAACAGGAGTATTATTTGAGCCTTGCTCAACCGTATATCGAATCAGGAGAAGTTAACGGAATACAGATTTCAACCCGACCCGATTATATCGACACTGATATATTGAACATTTTAAAAAAATACCATGTAAACACCATTGAACTGGGAGCACAATCTCTTGACGATGAAGTATTGCAAAAAACATTCAGGGGCCATACGGCAGATCAGGTTATTAATTCGTCAAAACTTATCAAATCCATGGGCTTTAAACTTGGCCTGCAAATGATGATAGGATTACCGGGCGATACCTTGGAAAAAGCAATAGCAACAGCAAAACAAATAGTGAAATTGCAAGCGGATAATACAAGAATATATCCGGCTTTGGTAATAAAGGATACAGCCATGCATAATTGGTATAAAAAGGGAAAATATAAGCCCCTTAGTCTGGAAGATGCAGTAGTGCAAACCAAGGCAATCCTTACAATTTTTATGAATGCAAACATAAAAGTATTAAGAATCGGTCTTCATCCTTCAGAAGGTTTAGTAAATGGAAATGAACTAGTTGACGGCCCATTTCATATTAATTTTAAAGAAATGGTTCTTACAGAAATATGGGCCGATAAATTTAATGACTATCTTAAATCTAATAGCAAAAACAGCATCGAGATTAGTGTCCCCAAGCATGAAATTAATTATGCAATTGGTTATAAGGCAAAAAACAAAAAATTACTGGAAAAATATTATAAAACAGTGAAGTTTATTGAAGGAAAAACTTTCGATGTAAATGTTTTATAATTTTTTACAGCTTAAACCCAATAGTAATGTATATTTCTACCTATTCATTTTAATCCCTTAAAATTTTAAAAACCTCTCTGTTGAATATTGTTTTAACAATTTACTTGTGAGATAGGGTAAATCATTGTAAAAAAAATCATAAATTTGAGGCAACTAAACAGATATATATTAAGTCTACTAATTTTAATCCCATCAATTTGATGCACCGTTTTTTAACAATTATATTTCTATTATCCTTTTCAGGCTTATTTTGCCAAACTCAAGTGGGAGATTTAAAAGAAATAAGTGAAAAAATATACGGTCCTGATGACATTTTAATAAATGGTTCTTCGTATACCTCATCTCATCCTTCTGCCAGCGGCAACCCTTTCTTTATTGAGAATAAATTTACACCCTCAACGATAAATTTAAAGGGAAGACAATTCAATAATATATTATTAAAATATGATATTGAGCAACAAATGATTATTTTGAAAGTTGACAATTTATACAGCAGTAAAATAATCACTTTGAGTGATAATTATATAAAAGATTTCCACATACATAATAAGCACTTTATTAATTTGAAGGAAAAAGGTATTAGCGATAATAAGATTCAATTTTTAGAACTCATTTATGAGGGTGATTTTATATTTGGAAATTTCTATTCGAAGAGCTTTTTATCAGTTTTTTCAAATAAATACCCCTATGGAAAATATTCTGAAACCAAAGTTTCAAATTTTCTCTTTATAAATAACAAAAAAATCTCCATAAGTAATAAACGTGATTTGCTTTCAGTTTTTCCTGAACACAAACATGATATCAAAAAATTTATTAAAAAAAATAAAATAAAATTCCGCAAGGCCACAAATTCCGACTTCTATAAAATAATGCAGTATTGCGATGAATTTATATAATATATTAAAATATCGACTTTTATTACTATTTGCTGTACTTATTTTTAATACGGCTTTTGGACAGGAAACGACTTTTAAAGTCGATAAAACCTATAATAATTTATCCTGGGAAGAATTTGTAAAAAAAGTAGAATCAAAGTCGGAATTACATTTCTTCAGTGAAGACAGCAGTTTGATAAACCTTATTGTTAATATCGAGAAAGAGCAACCAATTACCGAAGCATTAAACAATAATTTAACTCCTCTCAATTTGAAATTTAGCATGGATACTGATGGTAATATTTTTATTACCAAAAACGAATCCGTAAAATTGACATTGCCGTCAAATTTTTTTAAAATTCAAAATGATGCCGATAAGTTTATTGAAGAACACAGAAAACAAAACGAATTAAACAATTATCTCACCACTCGTAAAGCGCTGATAACAAGAAATATAGTTGTAGGAGATAAAAAAAGGGGTATAGGCAAAACAAATGTAGAAATAGATGGTTTTGTAAGATTTATTGAAAATGGAAATCCAATTGTAGGTGCAAGTTTATATTTTGAAGAACTGCAAACAGGAACTACAACCAACGAAATGGGGTATTTCTCAATTAAAATTAAAAAAGGAAAATACTCTGTTAAAGTAAACAGTATAGAAGGCAAAGAAGAAAAATATCAATTGGAAGTTTTATCCGAAGGCAGAGTTGAAATATATCTTGAGAAAAAAGTATATGCTTTAAATGAAGTAGTAATAAAATCAGATAAGGAAGACAATATCAGGAGCACCCAAATGGGCTTCGATAAGATAAACGCAAAAAGTATTAAGGAAATACCATCTGTTATGGGGGAGCGGGATATTGTTAAGGTTGCATTATTACTTCCCGGGGTTCAAACAGTTGGCGAAGGAGCCTCAGGCTACAATGTCAGAGGTAGTCCGGCAGACCAGAATATCTTTTATTTAAGCAGTATACCTGTTTACAATACTTCACATTTATTCGGTTTCTTCTCGGCCTTTACACCCGATGCAATGAGCAGTTTTAAATTGTATAAAAGTAATATCCCTGCCAAATACGGAGGACGCCTCTCTTCAATATTTGATCTTACAACTAAAGAGGGAAATAAAAAGAAATTCTCATTAAGAGGAGGAATTAGTCCTATTACTGCAAGTTTTATGGTGGAAGGACCTTTCCAGGAGGATAAGAGTAGTTATCTTGTTGCTGTAAGATCAACTTATTCCGACTGGATACTGGGGATGATTGACAATTATGAAATTAGTCATTCCAAAGGGACTTTTGGTGACGCTATTGCAAACTTCTCTATTGCCTTATCTCCAAAAGATAAACTTAAACTTGTAAGTTATTATAGTCAGGATGATATTAGTTTAGTTTCTGAATCAGATTATAATTACCAAAATGTAGGTGCTTCACTTACATGGGATCATATTTTAAAGAATAAACACAATTTTCAATTAATCTACGATTTCAGTAATTACAATTTCAATGAAGAAAACAAACAACTTAATTGGGCTGCATATAAAAACGATTATAATCTTTTACATAATGAAGTAAGGGCTCACTTTACAATACGGCCTAATGATAAGCATAATATTTCTTTCGGTGTTAATGGTATATTATACAATCTGAACCGCGGTAAGCATTTGCCGCTTAACGATTCATCATCGGTTGTTCCTGTAAATTTAGGACAGGAAAAAGGTTTTGAGTCAGGCATTTATATCGATGAAGAATGGAATATAAATCCCGTGTTTGCCATAAACGGAGGAATACGATTAAACTATTATACTTATTTGGGTCCACAGGATGTATATAACTATATTCCTAACCAACCATATCTCATAGAAAATATAATCGACACTACACATTATGGTAATAATCAACAAATTAAATCGCATATAAATCCCGATTTCCGCCTTGCAGCAAAGTATATTCTAAATCCAAATTTATCTGTTAAAGCCAGCTTCAGCCAAATTCATCAGTACATTTTTATGCTATCGAATACCATAGCTATGTCGCCAACCGATAAGTGGAAGTTGAGTGATAAATATATAGAGCCCATGAAGGGAACCCAGTATTCTGTAGGTGTATTTAGTAACTTCTTTAAAAACTCCATCGAACTTTCAGTAGAGGCATATTATAAACAAGTTGCAAACTTGGTAGAATATAAAGATGGCGCAGATTTATTAGTGACAGAAGTGGTGGAAACAGAAATTTTACAAGGAAATTTAGATGCTTACGGAATTGAATTTATGCTAAAAAAGCCGAGCGGAAAACTTAATGGTTGGCTTAACTACACTTATTCTTCATCAAGCGTATTAGTAAAAGGAGAATCAGAAATTACCAGCATCAATTTTGGAAATAAATACCCGGCAAATTACGATAAACCACATGCCTTTAATTTGGTAATGAACTACAAATTATCGAGGAGGCTCAGTTTTAGCGGAAACGTTGTTTATAGCACAGGAAGACCAATAACATATCCAACTGCAATATTCTATCAGGATGGTACTCAGATAACATATTATTCTGGTCGTAACGAATACCGTTTACCTGATTATTTCAGACTGGATTTAGCAGTGAACCTGGAAGGAAACCTAAAAAAGAACAAACTTATTCATGGATCCTGGAGTTTATCGGTATACAATGTTACTGGCAGACGCAATGCATATTCAGTATATTTTAAAACTGAAAATGGAAGTATAAAAGGTTATAAATTATCAATATTCGGCGCTCCAATAGTTTCTCTAACATACAATTTCAAACTGGGTAACTATGACGACTAGTAAATACACATTATTAATTCTGACATTAGGCTTGTTTTGTCTGAGTTCGTGTATCGACGAGTACTGGCCTGAAGTAAGTAAATATGATAATTCGTTAGTTGTTGATGGAGGAATTACAAATGAAGCACCTCCCTATACTGTAAAACTTAGTATTTCTTCTCCAATAAATGATATTGATAACACAGCATATACCAATTGCTCTCTAACCATTGTAGACGGAGAAGGTAATCAGGAATTTTTAACTGAAGCCGAGGAAGGTATATATAAAACTCCCGCCAATGGCATGCAAGGAGAGATTGGTAAAAAATACAAACTTAAAATACAAACCCCCGATGGCAAATTATATGAATCTGAATATGATTATTTAAAAAGCCCCGTGTTAATTGACAAACTAGAAGCCAAAATTGAAAGCAAAGGGAATAACGATTATGGTTATGAACAGAAGGGATATCAGTTTTATGTAAGCACAATATCCCCTTCCATTGATACCAATTATTATTTGTGGAGTTTAAACTATACATATCATTATCAATCTGACTATTTTATTAAATGGTTTTATACGGGCCAATTAAATAGGTTTTTACCCGTTGATTCTCTTTACGATTGCTATACAACACGCTCTTTAAGTAGCATTTACACTTTTAATACAGAAAATATTTCCAACAAAAAGTTAGATAATTTTCCATTGAATTTTGTAAGTACTGAAACGCGCCAATTAAGCATCAGGTATAGTTTACAGGTTAAACAGCGTACAATAAGTAAAAAAGCATATGCCTATTGGAGTGCCTTAGAGGAACAAAATGCCGATCAGGGAGCATTATATTCACGCCAGCCGTATCAAATACAAGGAAACATAAGGAATGTAAATAATAATGAAGAGCCCGTATTGGGATATTTTCTTGTAAGCAGTGTCGATTCATCAAGAATATTTGTGGATCGCCCTAACCTTACTTTTTACTATTCAGAATGTTCCATTAACGAAGGAAATTATAAACAATATACTGAATTATATTGGACCGACCCTGTTCTGTATCCAATTTATGTTATTTTGTATGATGGAAACAGGGCTGTACCGGGTCAGGCTTGTGCTGATTGCCGACAAAGAGGTGGTACTATTGTTAAACCTGAATTCTGGGAGGACTAATTATGAAAAAGAATTCTATTAACATAAAATTTGTGATGTCGTTAATTTTTGTCGTAATGATATCAAATTTTGTAAATGCCATAAATTATAATATTACAGATGATGGTGATTTACCCAAGGAAAAAGTAATTCTAATTAGCGATAGAAACTTCTACCTCACGGGGGAAGAAATTATATTTACGGCAAACGTTTTTATTGATAATAAGTCTGATACAGATCTAAGCAAAGTACTTTATCTGGAAATATTTAAAGACGATTTAAGTTTTGCAAAAGCAAAATACAAATTAATAGATGGAAAAACACAGGGAAGTATTAGTATACCGGAAGGTTTACTGTCGGGGAATTATTATTTGCGTGCCTATACCAGGTATATGCGTAATCAGGCAGCCGAAACATTTTTTTACAAACATCTTACAATTATTAACCCTGAGAGAAAAGTAGATAATTATTATGGTAAATATTCTCAACCAATAATAATTTCAACTCAAAATAAAAACCTTATCGCTAATATTAAAAACGATGGTGCTGTGCTTTTTAATGAGCATTTTTTAAAAAACGTAAAAGAGAGTCTGATTGTAAATAACAACAATGACAGCATTTGTAATATTGAATTTTATGAAAATGGTCTGGGTAGTTTCTCCTTTATTCCTGAACCCGAAGATAAATATTCATTAAAAGTTTATCTTACGAATAACGACTCCATTTTCGTTAAACTTGAGGATGTTAAACCCAAAGGATTAATCACAAAATTTGATTATGAATCTGCAGAAGCAGAGATAATTCAAAGTGGCTATGATATAAATTCTCAATTAAGGGTTTATTTTATTGGAAGTGATAAAACAATATATGATTTTAAGGACATCATAATAATTGATACAATTACACATATTAAATTCAGAAACTTAGTTCTTCCAGAATCGGTAAATTATATGATAGTGGCCGATAATGATGATCAAATATTATCAGTTTTACCATTTTATGCCAATCAAGAAGAATCAAATGAAGCCTTTTCTATAATAGGTGAAAATTATTTCTCAAAGAGAGAAAAAGTTGACTTTGAGATAATGGGCCTTAGTTCAGGTGATAACGTAATTATAAACGTTAGAAAAAAGGCTCCTGCAAAAAATAATAGTTTCCCAGCCGAAATAATGTATAACCCATTGATTTTAAATACGTACTGCAACTTTGACCAAGTTGTCGACAGCAGGTTCAAAAAGCAACTTTCTTTGAGTTTTATGTTAAATCGGGAAGAATTTAGTAGTGATTCCTTTAAAGATATCATTTCTTCAAAAAATGAAAACAAATCAAGTATTACTGCTATGGATAAAGTGGCTGAGATCCGGGATTTGTCGATAAGTGGCAAGTTAATAAAAAAGGCTACTACGGAACCTCTGGTAAATCGAACTATTTATGCATCTGTATTAGGAGAAACTCCACAATTACATACTTATGAAACCGATGCTGCCGGTAATTTTATCTTTTCTTTAAACCAATTACAAGGCATTTATGATGTGGGATTAACACTGGATAGTATTGATAATGTTGATGCAGAAATTATAGTAAATAACGACTTCTCCACAAGGTTTCCAAAATTTATTGATTATCCTGTACAGGCAGACAGTTCAAATTTTGATTTCATACTATCATTGTATAGAAATAAACAAGTTAATTATAAATTTAAAAAAGTAGTAAAAAGCGAAGATGTTGCCATCGACACTATTCCTTTTCCTTTCCAAAATCCTCAAACATCAATTTTATTAAGCGATTATATCGAACTTGCAAGCATGCAGGAAGTGCTAAATGAAATTGTTACTTACGTTTCTGCCCGTATTAACAAAGGTAAAATGGTTATAAATGTTTTAAACGACAGAACTGAAACTCAATATGACCAACCTCTTATACTAATTGATAATCTGGTAATATTCGATATTGATGAATTAATGAAATTAAACCCCCTAAAAGTTAAAAAAATTGAAGTAATTACAAAGCCATATACTTTAGGCAGCAAAGAATATAAAGGCATTATTATGATAACTACAAAAGCCGGAGATTTTGGAGGCATGCGGCTTCCCAATGAAACGGTATTTTTAAAATATATTACTGCCAGCCCCTCTACATTTTTTGTGTATCCAAATTTTAACGACGATAATATTCCGTTGCAACAACCATATTTTGCCAATACTATTTACAATAAATCGATTGAAATTAACAGCAGCAACGATAATCGCTTTTCATTTTATACCTCAGATGAGACAGGAAAATTTGAAATTTCTGTTAGCATTATTAATCAGGATGGAAGCACTTCAGTTATCAATAAAATTATTGAGGTGAAATAATTATTTTCTTTTTGATAAACGTTTCTTCATCATAGGAATACTTATAAAAATAAAGAGGAGGTTCATCGAAATTGGAGCAAAAATCAATGACCAGTTGTCAGAGGATGCCGCCAATGCAAACAAAAATAGTCCCCACCAAAATAAATTTTCACCAAGGTAATTAGGATATTTTACATATTTCCATAATCCGGTTCTCAGCCTGCCACTGTTATTATTTCGTTTAAATTCACGCAATTGATTATCGGCTATAGTTTCTATAAGTATGGCTACAACAGTTAAAATAACTGCAAGAACATCGATATAGTTAAAGGATGTGGTTTTGTCTGCAATAACATGATAAACAGGCAATAAACCCACAAAAACTATCAATGTTGGGAAAAAATGTATCCCCATAAAGTCGAGGGTAAAGGCAATAATTCCTTTGGACTTTTTTAAATCAACATATCTGAAATCTTCATCTTTCAATCCATTCCATCGCAATATCCAGTTCCATGTTAAACGGGAACCCCACCATAAAACAAGAATAAATATCAGCATCTCCCTAAAATCAGAAAAAGACTTCCCGAAATTTATAAGCCAAAATGCCAAAATCAATATTGGAGCAACACTCCAGTAAGGATCGTATATACTCGAATTTTTATAAAGCCTGCTGAAAACAAACACTATCAAAGTAGCCGCAAGGTCGGCATACAAAGTGTTAATCAAGATGGAAAAAGGAAGCAGATAAATGCATATTGCTGCAATAAGAAAAGCAACTAGATACACCACGGCAACAAAATACAGTGATCTGGTTTTAAAAGGAGAAAATTTATTCATTTAAATAATTTGTGGCGAATATATGAATTCCCTATTTATTTGTAAATTGTAGCCAATTTAAATGAAAAAAAGAAACATAAAAATGACAACTAATTTACTTTGGAAGCCTACTGAAGAAACCAAGCAAAACTCTAATATGCAGGCTTTTTCTTCAAAAATCGCAAATAAATATTCCCTATCTAACGATTCATATAATACAATACATAAGTGGAGTACAGAAAATACTTCATTGTTTTGGAAAGAAGTTTGGGAATTTTGTGATATAAAATCATCATCTAATTTTACTGAAGTTGTTGACAACCCAAAACTAATGCCCGGAGCAAAATGGTTTAAGGGTGCAAAACTTAACTTTGCTGAAAATCTCTTACAAAGAAGAGACAATCATAAAGCCATTATCTTTCGTGGAGAAGATTCCGTTAAACAAGAACTTACTTATTCTGAACTATATGAAAAAGTAAAATGTCTTGCTGCATCATTTAAAAAGTTAGGATTAAAAAAAGGTGATCGGGTTGCTGCTTTCATGCCCAATATGCCTGAAACTATTATTGCTATGCTGGCTGCCAGCAGTATTGGAGCCATCTGGTCGTCTACCTCACCTGATTTTGGAATAAAAGGTGTACTCGATAGGTTTAGTCAAATAGAGCCAAAATTTATTATTGCCGCCGACGGATACTTTTATAAAGGTAAAGCCTTCGATTCACTGGAAAAGTTAAAGGGTATTTTAACAAGCCTGCCTTCGGTGCAAAACGTTATTTTAGTCGATTATACTTCAAATGTAAATACTCAATCAATTGATAATGCCATTTTATTTGAAGATCTACTTAAGCCAACTGATGAGGAATTGGTCTTCGAACAGCTTGATTTCGGCCATCCTCTATACATCATGTATTCTTCCGGAACAACCGGACTACCAAAAAGTATAGTTCATTCTGCCGGAGGAACTCTTATTCAGCATCTTAAAGAACTTAAACTGCATAGTAATATTAATTCTGATCAAAGGGTTTTTTATTTTACAACCTGCGGTTGGATGATGTGGAATTGGTTTATAAGCAGCCTTGCTTTGGGTGCAACATTAGTCCTTTACGATGGAAATCCATTTTATCCTGCGCCTGATGCCCTCTTAAAAATGGCGGATGAATTAAACATAGATTTCTTTGGAACAAGCGCAAAATATATTGCTTCTCTGGAAGCAGCTGGTGTTAAACCAAAGGAGATTTCCGATTTTAAAAATCTCAAAGTAATTGCATCCACAGGTTCTCCCCTGAGTGATGAGAGTTTCGAATATGTTTACAGAGACTGGAAAAAAGATGTTCAACTTTCATCAATAGCAGGAGGTACCGATATAATTTCCTGTTTTGTTTTGGGTAGTCCTACTTTACCGGTTTATAAAGGTGAAATACAATGTAAAGGTCTGGGAATGGACATCGATTGTTTTGATGATGAAGGTAATACAGTAATTGACGATCAGGGAGAATTGGTATGTAAAACTGCTTTTCCATCCATGCCAATATATTTCTGGAATGATGAAGATGGCAAGAAATATCATGATGCATATTTTGATGTTTTCCCGGGTATTTGGCATCATGGAGATTATATTGATATAACAAAAAATGGTGGTATTATTATGCTCGGTCGGTCCGATGCAACTCTTAATCCTCAGGGAGTTAGAATTGGAACTGCAGAAATATATCGAGTAGTGGAAAATATTCCCGAAGTAGAAGATTCGGTAGTTGTGGGTCATAAAGTTGATGGTGATGAGCAAGTAGTTTTATTTGTAAAACTTAAAGAAGGTATAACTCTCAATGAAGATTTAATTAAAACCATAGCATCTTCCATTAGAAAAAATTGCAGCCCAAGGCATGTACCTTCGGTTTGCAAGCAAGTAAAAGATATACCTTATACGATTAATGGTAAAAAAGTTGAGGTTGCTGTGAAGAAAATTATTCACGGACTGGAAGTGAAAAATAAAGATGCCCTGGCCAATGCCGAATGTTTGGATGAATTTGTTGGTATTCTTGAATAGTTATCTTAATTTTATTATTCAGAAAAATACCGTTTTAAATACTAATTAAAAACTAATATTATGTATCAAGATGATTATTTTAGCAGCAATATGGTAATCTTTATTGTTGTTTTGGCTGTTATTTATATAGCAGCACAATGGCGTATTTATGAAAAAGCCGGTAAACCGGGATGGGCAGTTTTAATCCCATTTTACAACTTCATTGTTCTTCTGGAAATTGTAGGAAAACCATGGTGGTGGTTATTGCTAATGTTTATTCCAGTAGTAAATTTTATTTTTGGCATTTGGGTGATAAACTTATTATCAAAAAGTTTTGGACAGAATGAAGGCTTTACTCTGGGATTAATTTTTCTTGGAATAATTTTTTATCCCATGCTTGCCTTTGGAAATTATGAATATAAAGGTCCGGCAGGAAATGCTAATTTGCCGCTTTAATTTAGCACGATTTTATTTACAGATCGTTGTCCGTCAATAAGTAAAACAATATAGTACAAACCTTTACTTTTATTGCTTGACCAATAAAGTTTATTAATTCCTGTATTTAATATTCCTTTTTCCAATATGTCTACTTTTTGACCCATTGAATTATATACACTTATTTCTACATAAGTAGTTTTTGATAATTCAAATTCTATATTCACCACTCCATGTGATGGATTTGGATAAACTTTTGCAATCTTTAAAATATTATTTTCCTCAACTCCATATGGCGATGATGTAAGTTTATATGAAACAGCGAACACACCTCCCATATCTGTAGGAATTGTGAGGGTTCGTTCGTTAGAATTATAATTTGAGTAAACAGCCCCATTTAGCATAACATTATCAATTTTTAGTTTACTAAAATCAATGGCTAATGGATTCATATTTAATACCCTTTCCCCAGAAACAGGATCAAACTTATAGTACAAAGTAACGGCTTCTTTTTTAATTAAAAGTTTTGAATATAAGTATGAGTAATAGGCGGTTTCAATACTATGATAGGCGGCTTTCCACTCACTGCCTTTGTTTTCATCCCAACCAGGTACCTTGCCTCCTTTCCGATTTCTGTCGGCATAAATTTCTCCATAAACAGGATCAACAAAATAATTCATAAAGAAATCCAGGCTTTCATCGGCCATTTTTAAATACTTATCTTCAGTTGTAATTTCATAAAGTAAAAAGCCCGAAGTAACAGCCTGCTCCATTTGCCACCATGCCTTTGCAGTATCCTGAGCGCCATACATATACATTTCGCCTGTTGTGCGATCATAATCTTTATATGGCCCTCCGTACTTATAATCATAACCTTTATCCAACACATTTTGAATAAAAGTTTTAGCAGCAAGTAAAGTATTCTGATCATTATTTAACCGATATATCCTCCCCATACACCATCCTGTTTTTAACACATGGCCCATAATGGTTCTTTTTTCTCCACTATTTTCCATCCAAATGGAATTATACATTTCAGCAAAACCTATTTCCTGCTTTGCCAAACTTGGAATAAAATGCTCCTGTATATTGCTTTCCATGTCAATTAATCTGTCTCTGTATTTTATCTCATTAGTAATAAGATATAAATTGTATAAATGAGTTGTAATGGCATCTACAGTTGCGTTGAAACTTTTATTTTCTGCCTGACTACCGTCACGATTTACTTGATCATAGTAACCAAAATAAGTCAAACTATTATCCCAAAGATTTTCCTCAATAAAGTTATACCCATAGTCGAGCATTTGCTTATCAGCAGAAGAGTTAGTAGCCTCGTAATAAGCCGTAATTCCAAGCAAGGCATAATGTTGGTCGAAGGCAGTTTTCTCTCCAGTATAGGGAGAACTTCCAACTCTGTTACACCTTCTGTACCAACCTCCGTATTGAGAGTCCCAAAGATGATCGTACATAAACTGTAAGGCTGAATGGGAGTAGTTTAAATAATCGATATTACCGGTAAGCATAAAGGCTTTGGCAAAGCCATAAGCATCGCGTGATTCGGAAACCAAACTCTTTTTATTATTATCCAATATGTTTCCGGTTTTTCCAACTTCAACAAAAAAACCTCCATAAGTATCATCATGCACACCCTCCCAAAACGCAGCGCAGTCATTTACATAGTCTATTAATAGTTCCGGATTATTTATGAACTGACTCTTAACCTGATACTGAGCAATTGTTGTCTGGCTAACTAATAATAAAAGTGCTGCTGATATTCCTAAAAAGTAAATCTTTGTCATTTGAATAAAGTTTTAACAAAGATATTAGTAATTGGTGAAT
>JBFFLX010000092.1:0-14108 GCA_041554435.1 Bacteroidales bacterium | reverse complement strand
ATTCAGCTTGCAGAAGAATTAAGAACCATTGTGTTTTACGAATCTCCATACCGCTTAGTAAAAACTTTATCTCAGTTTTCGGAGTTTTTTGGCAGTGAGCGCAGAGCCTGTGTTTGCAGAGAGTTGAGTAAAATGTTTGAAGAAGTGAAGCGCGGAACAGTAAGCGAACTTTCTGATTATTATACTGCCAACCCGCCAAAAGGAGAAATAGTTATTGTGGTTGAGGGCATTTCAAAAAAGGAAAAATAAAATTTGAAGAAGAGAAATATAAATTACCTTGCATGCCTGTTTAATTAAATTAATATACAATTATAGATTTGGCACATTTTAATAGAACCAGAAGAAAGTTTCTATTCCTGATTATGTTTATTTCCGGATTACAACTAATCTCAAATTCTGTATTTGCACAGCTTGATATTTCGGGAAGGATTTTAGATTCGCATTCAAAAAATGTGGTAGGTGGAGTAAATATTATAGTAAAGAATTCAAAATTTGGAACGGCAAGCGATAATAGTGGCTTTTTTCGATTGTACGAGAATATTGATCTTCCGTGTATATTAGAGTTATCAATTAATGGATACAAGCCAAAACAAATTGAAATTAGAAAAAATGAACGGGGTCTTGAGTTTCTTTTAAATCCGATAATAAAATTAGAGAAAAAAGAGGCTGTTAAAATAAAAGCACATGAAATAGTTGTTGAAACAAATCGCCAGAAAAGTTCAACTGTTCGTCTCGACATTGCCGGTCGTGTCTTCGATGAAGATTCGAGGGAGACGCTCGTTGGCGTTAATATTGTTGTAAAAAACTCCGCTAAAGGAACTGCAACTGATAACAGCGGGTTTTTTAGATTATCTGAAGATATTTTTATTCCATGCACACTTCAAATTTCAAGTATTGGTTATAAAACCAAAGAAATTGAGATTACAAAAAATCAAAAAGATCTTGAATTATTGCTTTTGCAAGAATCAATTATGGGTGAAGAGATAATTGTTAAAGCGAAAGAAATAGAAGTTGAGCAAAAAACGTTCAGCCAAATCGGCAACATGGAAATGATGGATGCTTTAACAATTCGGGAAACGGCTTCTTCAAATTTTTATGAAGCAATTGGTCATTTAAAAGGTGTTGATGTAGTAATGCAAAGCATGAATTTTATGACTGTAAATGCCCGGGGATTTAATTCAACCGAAAACTCGAGATTTGTGCAAATGGTTGATGGCATGGATAATATGGCTCCTGGAATGAATTTCCCGATTGGTAATATTGCAGGGTTGAGTGAGTTGGATGTAGAGTCGATTGAATTTGTACCGGGACCGGCCGAAGTTCAATATGGAGGAAATGCTTTAAATGGTATTTTAAAAATGAAAAGTAAGGATCCATTTGATCACCAGGGTGTGAGTTTATATGTTAAACCGGGAGTGAGTGATATTCAACCGGGAAGCGATTATCCATTTCAATTTTCAGGAAAACCTCAGTTTGAGTCGGGAATTAGAATTGCAAAAGCGTTTAATAATAAATTTGCTTTTAAAATTAATGCTTCATATTCTCAGGGAATTGATTGGTATGCCGATGATACAACAAATATTCGCCCGGGAAATATAAAATGGGAACCTGATCCGGGACACGATGCCATTAATAAATATGGCGATGAGGTAATTTCTGATTTAGCAATAGGTACAGGAGGAACGAACTTAATTGTTTCAAGAACCGGATACCTCGACAAAGATTTGGTAGATAACGATGTAGATAATTTAAAGCTAAGTGGTGCGCTTCATTATAAAATAACTCCAAAAATAACAGCTGTTTTGCATGGTAATTATGGCAGTGCTTCCACCGTTTATACCGGAGATAACAGAACTTCGCTTTCCGGTTTTAAAATTTATCAGGGGAAAGCTGAATTGACAGGAGAACATTTTATGATCCGTGGATATTCGTCTATTCAAAATTCAGGGAATTCATATGACGCAAAATTTTTAGCTGTTAATTTAAATAATTTGGCAGCTTCTGATGAGCAATGGTTTCATGATTACTATCACGCATATACAGGAGGTTTTAGAAAATTTGGTGTGCCATCGTACGACTATAAGCAAGCTCGAAAATTTGCAGATAGAAGGCGATTGATTCCCGGAACTCCCGAATTTGATGAAGCAAAACAACAAATTATTAGTAACACCGATTTTAGAGAAGGAGCTGGAATACATAATAATTCTGCTTTATACAATATCGATGGAAAGGTTGACCTAAATAAATATACAGGGAAAACCAAAGTAAATATTGGCGCTAATTATCGTTTTTTTGATTTAGATTCGAAAGGATCTATTTTTCCTGATACATTAGAAAACAATATAACTATATATGAAGTTGGTGCTTTTGTTGAAGCTGAAAGAAATTTTTTAAATGAAAATCTTACGTTGAAAACTTCTATTCGGTTTGATAAAAGTGAAAATTTTGCAGGGCATTTTTCTCCTCGTTTTTCAGCTCTTTATAACATCGACGAAAACAATAATTTTAGAGTTGCGGTGCTTACCGGATATAGAAACCCTGGTGTAAAAGAGCAGTTTATTAATAAAGACTTGGGAACAGCACGGTATTTAGGGGGATTAAATAAAATATCTGAATCTTATAATATTGCCGGTAACAGCATTTATTTGGATAATGTAAATGCATTTAATGAAGCAGTAAATGCGGAGATGTCGTTAAATGAAACGCCCATTGGATTAAGTCAGGCAATGCAAATGAACATTGGAATTCTTGAGTCAGGAATTGTTGAGGCAGAACAAATTCAGCAATTAAAACCCGAACAGGTTTTTTCATTCGAAGTTGGTTATAAAGCAAAAGTCAGGGATATTCTTTATTTCGATGTTGTTTATTATAATTCAAATTACCGCGATTTTATTGGGATTTCGAAGGTTGTTAAACCACGTACAAGTCCACAGGTTAGTATGTTTACTGCGGCAACACAAATCAATAAATCTGCAGAGAACGATGTGTATTTTTTAACTGTCAATTCACAAAAAAAGGTGGGAATACAGGGAATTGCACTTGGTTATAAATGGATGATGCCAGTGGGGTCGATATTATCCGGTAATTTAACCTGGTCTGATATACGTTCAGAAATTAACGATCCGGTTGCACCGGGATTTAATACGCCGGGATTTAAATCTAATCTTTCGTTGCAAAATCGAAAAATGGATAAGATGGAAAATAATCCGGGATTTCGAAATGTAGGCTTTAAAGTAACCTGGCGGTACCAAAGCAGGTATTATTGGGAGAGTACTTTTGGCGATGGATGGATTGAACCGGTGAGCACTTTCGATGTGCAGTTTTCGGTAAATATCGGAAAACCAAAATCGTTGGTTAAATTCGGAGCTTCCAATTTCTTTAATAATTCATTTGTATATTCTTTCGGAGGTTCGAATATTGGTGTTTTATACTATGTTTCATACGTAATCGATAACATTTTCAATATAAAATGATGAAATCAAAAAAATATTGGATTGTTCTTTTTGCAGTTTTTGTTTTAGCTGCCTGCACATACGACTTTCCTGAAATTGAACAAGTAACGGAACAGGATTTAGGTGCTGTAAATACCGTAAAGATTGTGGCAGTTGGCGATGGTTTTTTAGCCGGTGCAATGGACGGAGCACTTTATACTGATGGCCAAAACAATTCGATAGCTTCAATTATTGTTTCTCAAATGAATAAAATATCAGAAACCGATTTTGTACAAGCAGATATAAATACTGAAAATGGATTTAATTTTTATGTTTCTGATGAAAATAGTATTTATGGAAAATGGATTTATAAGTTTTCAGGAATGTATGAAGAAGAACCAGAACTGGTTTTTACAAATGGTGAAGGAATAACGGATTTTTCGGGCGATAAAAGTATTCTTAATGATTTAACAGTTCCACAACTTCGGGTAACAAATGTTTTTGATAATTCATTAAGTGAAAATATTTATTTCTCTAGAATTTCGACCGACGAAAATAGGAATCTGGCAGAGCAGATAATTTCAAAATCGCCATCATTTGTAGTTTGTTGGTTCGGAATGAATGATTATTTGGATTATGCCAGATTGGGAGCAAGCAATGAAGAGTTGTTTTCAAGCGAAGAACAATTTCAAACTGATTTTGAAAAATTTATTACTGAATTAATTCAGAATACAAACAGTAATATTGTCGTTGGAAATTTATTATCGATTAAAGATCTCCCTTTCTTTTATATGAATCAGTACAATTTTATACGTCTTTCTAATGCTAAAATGGGCAGCGCACAAGCTAGTTACTATGGTTATAATATGGCAGTTGCTGCGTTTAACGTTGGAAAACCAATGCAGGATTGGCGACCAATGATTAGTTTTGAAGATAATGGAGCGACATTGTCCCCACAATCTGTTGTGGTAATAGACGATAGTTTACCCAGTGCTTTTTATTCCAATGGAACTGCGTTGGAAAATTACCGACAACTTTCGGAAAATGAAATGGCACTTTTCTCGATAACACCAGAAATGATTAAAAACGGATATGGTTCTACAATTCCGATAAGCAAGGAATATTTTTTAACAGAAAATGAAATTGAAGATATTAATGCCCGAACAGTTGCATTTAATCAAATAATTTTAAATGTTGCTCAAAAGTATTCAGACAGAGTAGTGATTGCTGATATTAGCAGTGAAATAAAGAAAATTACTGAAACGGGCAGAATCGATTCCTGGGGAATACCAGAATCGGAAGAACTTGTTTACTTTAATGGTGTGCCAATAAAAGCAAGATTGGAACAAAATAGTATCTATTCGTTAGATGCAATTCATTTTAATCAGAGAGGAAATGCATTTGTTGCCAATGCATTTATTAAAGCTATAAATAGCGGTTTTAACGCTAATATTTCCCAGGTTGATTTAAATAATTTCAAAGGTAATATAGCTACTTTCGACTTTTAAAATTAAGTTCTTTTTAGTTCAAAAATATGGCTGTAACAAAAAAATATACTCATGTTTTCTTCGATCTCGATAATACACTTTGGGATTTCAAAAACAATTCGCGTTTGGCCATGCAAAATTCTTTTGATCATTTTAATCTGAGAGATCAAAATTTGAGTTTCGACGATTTCTTTGAAGTTTATTCCAAACACAATCATGCATTGTGGGACGGATATCGAAATAATGAAGTAAGCAAAATAGATTTAATATACCGGCGCTTTAAAGACACTTTTAAAGAATTAGGAGTGGAAGGTGTAATCCCGGAAAAAATAAATGATTTTTACTTTGATGAAATGCCGAAGCAAAAAACATTATATCCCGGGGCATTGGAAACTTTGCAGTATTTAAAAGATAAACGTTACCAGATGTTTATCATAACCAATGGATTTAAAGAGGTTCAACATAAAAAAATACAAATTTCGGGCTTAGAGCCCTTTTTTAAAAAGGTATTTACATCAGAAGAAATAAAAACGCCTAAGCCCGGAAAAGATATTTTCGAATTTGCAATTACATCAACTAACGCCAGAAAATCGGAAAGTATAATGATTGGTGACGACTGGGATGTAGATATTAAAGGTGCCATTAATTTCGAAATCGATTCGGTGTATTTTTCTCAACAAAAACCTGCTGAAAAAATTGGAAAAACAACTGTTTTTACCATTTCTCATTTACACGAATTAAGGGAGGTGTTGTAAACCATAGTCAGCTAAAAATGACAAACTTGAGCAGTTTTAGGTGCAAATTGTTTAAAATCAATGTAAATTACTATCAGATTGTTTTATATTTAATAAATATTTTTAATATTTACAAGTATTAATATTTAACATTTTTTAAATATTATTGAAGAAGATTTTAAAAGGGTAATTTGTGAAGTATGAAATTTGGGGGAATTTCATCACAATTCAAAAATCATTTTTCTATTATAAATGCTGTTTAATTGTTAATTTAAAACTATTTCTATGAAAAAAATCATGCTGTTTATTGCAGTTGTGCTTTTTGTTGGAGGACAATTGTTACATGCGCAAACCAAAGAAATCTCAGGAGTTGTTACAACATCTGAAGATGGTTCTACGGTTCCGGGCGCATCAGTTTCAGTAATGGGGACAACTCTGGGAACTATTACCGACATTGATGGTAAGTTTAATTTGCAAGTTCCAGATGATGCTAAAAATTTAATAGTGTCATTTGTGGGTTTGAAAACCATTTCAGTTCCTATCGGAAATCAAATATTGTTTAACGTCACGCTTCAGCCTGACGTATTTGGTTTAGATGAGGTTGTTGTATCCGGTGTTGCTTCAGGCACTCCACGTAAAAAGCTATCTATTTCGGTTAGTTCCGTAAATGAAGAAGATTTGAAACAAGTTCCTGCTTCTTCTGCTGCTGGTGCTCTTCAAGGCAAAGTAGCTGGTGTAAGAATTGTTTCTGCAAGTGGAAATCCAGGAAGCGCAGCTTCCATTCGTTTAAGAGGGGCAACTGCTCTTGGAGGAAGCCAGGCTCCATTAATTATTATTGATGGTGTAATGCTGGAAGGAACGTTACAGGATATTAATGTAGACGATATCTCCTCTATGGAGGTTGTAAAAGGTGCGGCTGCATCTGCTTTGTATGGTTCGCGAGCAGGTAATGGTGTAATTGTAATTACAACTAAACGCGGTGAAGGACTTGCTGCAGGACAAACTATTGTTACCGTACGTAACGAATATGGGCAGTCTGGTTTGGCAAATGATTTTCCAATATCCACACACCATTTCTATCAATTAAGCGATGACTATGCTTCTGAATCTCGATATACAAAATATCAGGGAGTAACTATGTATGGTGATAATCCTGCTACCGACACAGATCCGAATTTATTAGGAACTCTTATTGGAGGTGGAAGGTTGACTGATCCAGATCATTACATGGATAATCCATTTGGTGTTGTAAGAGATCATTTAAGCGATTTTTATTCGGGTGGTAATTTTTATACGAATTATGCTTCTGTTGCTTCGAATATGAATAAAACCAAGTTTATGGTTTCTTTCGAGAATTCAAGTCAGGAAGGAATTATTTTTGGTGTAAGTGGATATCAACGTAAAAACTTCAGATTAAACTTAGACCATCGTTTTACTGATAAATTTAAAATTACTACCAGTAGTTTAATTGCAAAAGCAGAAACAGATAATAGTAGTATCGATTTCTTCTCTTTAATGCAGTTGCAACCCGACATGAATTTACATGCGAAAAATCCCGATGGAACTCCATATCGATTAAGGGTAGACCAATTTGGTACGACTGTTAATCCTTTTTATGCAATCGCCAACGTAGCAAATACAAGCAATCGTAATCGAATTTTAAGTAGCTACGGTTTTACTTATACTCCCAATGATTGGATGTCTGTTGAAGGTCAGTACAGTTTTGAAAAACAAGATAATTATGGATCGAGTATGAACCCGAAAGGTTATTTAACGCTTGATACTTATGAAACAGGTGGTACTAATGGTTCTATGAGCAAAAGTAGTAGTCAGCAAATGGCGCAGGTTACTCAGTTTACAGTTAACTTAAATAAACAATTTGGCGACTGGACAACCAAAGCAAAAATAAGTTATATGTATGAAGATAACCATTGGCAAAGTTTTGGTACTTCAGCCAGAGAATTTTCTGTTAATGGTATTCCGCAATTTAATACGATGGACCAGACAACGGCATCGAACTATTCCAATGAGGGAGATATTCGTGCTGAAAATATTTTTGGTATTGTTGATTTTGATTACAAATCGAAATATATTGGTTCATTCTTATATCGTTACGATGGTGCGAGCCAGTTTGGTGAAAACGAACGTTGGAATCCATATTTTAGGGCCTCAGGAGCTTATCGTATATCTGAAGATTTCCCAATAAATGGAATAGATGAATTAAAAATACGTGCAGCTTACGGTACAGCAGGTAACCGCCCACCATGGTACGCACAGTACGAAACATTTAATATTGCAGGTGGAACACCGGTTAAAAATCAGTTAGGAAATGCTAATCTTAAACCATCAACAATTGTTGAAACTGAACTGGGGCTTAACATGGAATTCCTTAAAAAGTTCGAATTTGAATTTGTTTATTCAAAAACAGATGCAAATGATCAGCACTGGGCAGTTCCATTACCAGCTTCACAAGGATATAAAACCCAATGGCAAAATATGGGTACGCTACAATCAAAAGTGTTCGAAGCAACTCTTGGAGCACAAATGGTAAGTACTAAAGATTTTCAATGGCGATCGAGTATAACCTTTGATCGGGTTCGTCAGAAAATTACAAAATTGGATGTCGCACCATTTACAACCGGAGCAAGAGGTAATGCTGGAGACCCCGGTGCATTCTATATCACCGAAGGAGCAATTTTTGGTGCAATGTTTGGTGAACGCTTCATTCGTTCAATGGACGAAATGCAACAGCAACTTAGTTTATTAAGCGAAAGTACATATGAAGGAGCAAGTATTGGTGATTATACGCAAAATTCTGATGGTTATATTATTCCAAAAGGTACAGAGGGAACTTACTTAGAATTACCAGTTAAAAAACTTGGTGCTGATGGAAATCCTGAGACTACTGAAATTGGAGACGCTAATTCTGATTTTAATGTAGGATTTGCGAATACAATAAGTTGGAAAGGATTAGATCTTTATGTGCTGTTAGATTGGAAACAAGGAGGAGATATTTACAGTTTAACAAACCAATGGATGTATCGCGATAATCGTGCTAAAGCAATGGATCAATTTGGAAAAGCTGAAAATGAGAAAAAAACCTATGATTATTATAAAGCTTTATATAATGTGAATACGTATAATAATCATTTTGTAGAAGATGGTACTTATGTGAAGGTTAGAGAAGTTTCGCTTCATTATAGTTTAGCTAAAGACCTTCTTAATAAATTTGCCGGTGGATTCTTTAAAGAAATCAAACTGGGTATTATTGGTCGTAATCTTTTAACTTATACTAATTATTCAGGTTTCGATCCTGAGGTAGGAAGTTCAGAAGGTTCTGGTGACAATACGATTCAAGCATGGGATGAATTTGCTTATCCTAATTTTAGGACTTTTACAGGTTCACTTGAATTTAAATTCTAATCATAAAATTATGAATGATATGAAATCAAAAATAAATAAATTGGCTTTTGTCTTAATAATAGCTATGGGATTTATCACCTTTAGCTGTGCCGACCTGGTTGTTGAAAATATGAATGAACCAGATTCAGCAAAAGCTTTAGCAAATCCCGATGATTTAACAAGTTTGGCTGGTGGTGCTTATCGTACCTTAAGTAATGCCATACAAGAATATGATGGTCCGGCATTAGCAATGTCAAATCTGGCAGATCAAGGAACTTGTTCCTGGGGTAATGCAGCAATGAGAGATATGGGTAATGAACCACGAAAGGGGTGGGTAAATAGTCTAACATATGCCTATTTCCCCGTTATTAGAGTTTTTTGGGAAGATACTTATTCGTCTATTTCTGCAGTAAACGATGTGCTTAGAGCTATCGAAGAAAAAGGAGTTGAAATGGGTACGAATGGTGATGAAACAGAAATGGTTAAAGCATGGTGCTATTTTGTTAGTGGTGTTGCGCACGGTCATTTAGGACTTGTATACGATCAATCGAATGTAATAAAATGGGATACTGATTTAGAAACCCTTGGGTTAACTCCTTATCAGTCAGCTTTAGATGCATCAATCGAACTTTTGGATCAAGCAATTGCAATTGCAAGTACTAATTCATTTACCATTCCTGAAAAATGGTTTGGAGGTCAATCTTATACCAGCGATGAATTAGCTGAGTTAGCAAGAACTTATGCCGCACGCATATTGGTTTATGGGTCTAGAAATAAGGCTCAAAACGACGGTGTTGATTGGAGCAAAGTTTTAACGTATGCAAATAGTGGTGTACAAAAAACTTTGGAGCCGGAACTAGGTGATAATTATGATTTTTATGATATGTACCTTGTTTATCAAAGATATCCAGGTTGGGGACGTGTAGACCATAGGATTATTAATTTGATGGATCCCGATTATCCAAGTCGCTGGCCGAACGATGGTGTTAGCTGGAGTACTGCTGATGGAGAAGATCCAGGCGAAGCTGTGTCTGATGATGCAAGATTATTGTCAGACTTTGGATACCTTGCTGATAATGCGTTTCCTCCAGATCGTGGATATTACCATTTCTCTCATTACAGGTTTGCGAGATATGATGATGCCTTTTTAAGTGTTTGGTACGGTAGTACACCAAAACCAACCCTTTTAGTTTGGGAAAACGAGTTGTTTAAAGCAGAGGCAATGGTTCGTACGGGAAATGTACCGGGTGCTGTAGCTATTTTGAATAATCCTGAAGGCGCACGTAAATTAAGAGGTCAGTTGGCTGATGTTACATCAACAAATGCGGCTGAAGTGCTTTCAATTATTTTCTACGAACGTGATATAGAATTAATGGATACTTTTGGTGGTCTTGGTTATTACGATATGAGAAGAAGAGATAATCTACAAAGTGGATCAATTTTACATTTTCCGGTTCCGATGACCGAACTGGAAATTGCACAGATTCCAGTTTATACCATTGGTGGAGCTCCTGATGGAGAGAATGTATCACAGGGAAGCTGGACAGGATTGGACGGATTAACATCCCCATCAAATTAGTAATCTTAAAAAGTAAGTAAAATGAAAAAAAGCATATTTTTTACAATTATATTATTTGCGGTGGTGAGCATGTTTAATTCATGTACAACTCCGCCAATTGAAGCTGCGCAGGAAGCGTATGATTATGGCGCTATTAGTCCTAAGGTTCTAAATGGTATTCAGGGTACAACAGTAGCTTTTCAAACCACCTCGGTTGAATATACTATTAATTATTATCGCGGAGGTTCTACATGGAGCTGGAGTGCTGAAGGTGCTACAGTGAAGTCGGTTAGCGATGATACACGGACAGTAACTGTTGAATATCCAAATGCTGGAACTGCAAAAATACTGGTTACAGAAACAACTGCAGGCGGTGTTACGTCAGAGCCGGTATCATTAGATGTTACTGTTAATGCTTTTTGTCCATGGACTGCCGATGATTATGTTGGTACGTGGGTTGGAACGGAAAGTGTAGGAGGCGGAGATGCTGAACCAATTACGGTTACAATCAGTAAAGTTGATGATAATACAATTCGTATTAATGCCGACGCTGATGGATATCCTGGATTATTGCAATCGGTTTATAAAGGATGGGGTGAAACTTATCAGGCTGGTTTTGGAAATGAAGGTTCTATTGATTTGGATCTTGGATTAGGTGATGGTACAATTTCAATTGTTACCGGAGCTTACTGGGGGCAAACATTACCCGGACCTTACGATTACTGGTATGCTGGTAGCGGAAACTGGGATGGTTGTACATCATCAATTAGTGTACATTTCGAAATGCATTGGGATGAGGCTGATTATGGTGATGGCGGTAACCGTTATAGTGACGCTGTTTTAGTAAAACAATAATTCTCTTAAATATAAACCGCTCCGTTTTGGAGCGGTTTTTTCCTTTTTTTTTATTCATTCTTTTTTGCTGTCTTTTAACGAATTATGAAGTGTAAAAGTACTGGCATATTAATTGGTATTGCCTTTTTTCTAAGCTGCTTTGGTAATAATCTGAAGGCACAGGAGAAAGAAATTTCAGCGTATTTTCCTGAAATTGAGATTCTTGCTTCAAATAATCCTGCTGAAGGTTACTTTTTTATGGGATCAAAAGGATTGACAGCACCAAACGCAAGTCATTATATTACCATAATTGATAATTACGGAACGCCGGTTTTCTTTCGTAAAATGAATAAAGCAACCAGCTCGATTCGGCTTTTAAACGATGGAAGAATAGCCTATTTGAATGGTGTGCCTCGTAAAATTTATATCTTAAATGATAAATTGGAAGTTGAAAACTTAATTGCAATAGAGGGATTTCAACCCAATGGACATGATTGGGATGTTGCCGAAAATGGGAATATTTTATTAATGGGCGAAGCCAAAAGTACGATTGACATGAGTCAGCTTGTTGATGGAGGAAATCCGGAAGCAGAAGTTTTAGATTTAATTATCCAGGAGTTCGATACAGAACTGAATTTGATTTATACCTGGAATAGTGCCGATCATTTCAATATTTTGGATGGAAATGAAAATTCGCAATATCTCGATTTTACAGAAAATCAGATTGACTATGTTCATGCAAATGGTTTATCTGTTGATTCTGATACTAGTTTTCTAATTTCGTGCCGGCACATGGACGAAATCACAAAAGTGGACAGACGAAACGGAGAAATTATCTGGAGATTGGGAGGTAAAAAGAATCAATTTCTGTTTGTAAATGACGATTTGAGATTTACACATCAACACTCAATTCGTGCACTTGAAAACGGACATATTCTTCTTTACGATAACGGGAACCTTCATAATCCGCAAATGTCAAGTTCAGTTGAATATGCGATAGATGAAAGAAGTAAAACAGCTACTCTTGTAAATAGATTTTATAGAAATCCGGTAGTTTATTCAAATCATCAGGGAACAACACAGCGAATTGATAACGGAAATACTTTAATAAACTGGGGACCATACTGGCCATCTATTTCTGAATTTCATCCCGATGGATCGTTGGCATTAGACTGGGATTTTACAAAACATAGTTTTAGTCCGCGTGTTGAAAAATACAAATGGGAAACAAAAGTTTTTGAAACCAATAGTTCTAATTTGGAATTTGATATTTGGGAAGGAGATTCACTCACACAAAAAGTCTGGATAAAAAATAATACTTCAGATAGTTTACTCATTACAACTTTAGAAACCCGAACAAGTAGTTTTGGGATTATTAATAAATTACCCTTTAAAATTGCTTCAAACGACTCTGTAGAATTGGTTGTTTGGTATCATCCTGTTGATGTTGAAACAGGTTTTATAAAGGATGTATTAACCGTAGCTTCGGATGATACGAACCAACGAGTAGCAAGACAAATTAAAGTTTCCGGGAGGAAGCAAGATAATAATTCGCCAACTGCGAAGCTTGTAATGCCGAATGAGGAAGTTCTTTTAAACGCACAAATTAAAATACTTTTTAATGAGGCAGTTACTGCTGGAATTACACGTGAACTTATTTATAATAACATCGATTCATTTATTGTGTTTAAAAAACAAAATAGATATGGAGAGAATGTTACATTTAATGCAGTAATTAGTTCCGACAAAAAAGAAATTACGATAATTCCTGAAACGAAATTACAGGAATTAACATTATATTATATCGCTCTAAAAAGCGGAATAACTGATTATTCCGAAAATCCATTATTGAATTTTGAAGACTCATTTACAACTGTATTAACGAGTAGTTCAATACTTCATAGAAATGAAGAAATAAAAATATTTCCAAATCCGACTTCACAAAAATTGAATCTTGAGTTTAAATCCCATGAAGGTGATTTAATTTATGAAATTTATAGTTCAACCGGTATATTATTGGAGAAAAGAAAATTAACTGTTGCCAGCGGTATCAATGAAATTGACGTTCAAAAATTGGAAACAGGGATCTATTTTTTAGTGTTGGATTTTGAAAATAGAAAGGAAACGCGAAAATTTGTAAAATTGTAAAATATTAGGCCAGGAGGTACACGCTCTATTCTTATCACAATTACCCTTCGTGGATTTTTAGAAACCCTCCTGGCTTTTTTCCTTTTCTATCCATAATCAAAGCAATAATTGTGCTTCTTTTTAAGCTATTCTTGGACTTCTCTTCATTATCAATCCAATCAATATTTACAGCTTTTTGTTTAACTTTAGTTATTCGATGTTTATATTATTTATAAATTAAAACATTTCTAAGATTTTTTAGAATAATTTAGAAATCGTTATTTTTTTTTAAAAAGTACAATATGTATTAGTATTCAGGGTTTTGCAGAAGGCAGTTTGTTTGTGGATGTTGTAGTTTGCGAACAAACGATAAGGTGAATTTCATAATCAATTCTATATTCTTTTTCATAATTCAATTCTTTTTATAAATTTGTTGCCGTTAATGTTTTTTAACATTAAAAAACGAGGGGTTTTTAAATAACAAATTTTATTAAAACGGATTTGCGCGTATTGGGGGATACGTATGCCGTTGTCT
>JBFFLX010000091.1:0-14137 GCA_041554435.1 Bacteroidales bacterium | reverse complement strand
CTTGAGTTCATAGAGTTCATTGAGTTCATTGAGTTATGAGTTATGAGTTATGAGTTTTTTTGTTTTACCACTAATGACCAATGACTAATGACCAGTCACCAGTCGCCAGTTAGCAGTCTTCATTGTCCATTATCATTTGTCAATTTTCCATTATAAATTTCATAGAGTGCGCTAAAGTTAAATTTGAAACCCATAACGAACCTGCCTACATTTCATTTACGCTTGCGCCAAAGCTTCAGCGTAGGAGCACGGCAGGCAAGCCATGCCTTCATTTCATTACTGCCTTCAAACTAATAATTACGGCAGGCAAGCCTGATACTTGGAACTTGCAACCTGCATCTTTAAATAAATTGCGCGGAAGTGCCTTGAGTTAAAGCCATAAATTCTCACATCAACTTCTGCTGTACTTTCCACCAGCGGTCGGGGATTTCATTATTCAAAGCCATTTGATAATCGGCATAGGAACAAGGCACAAACTGATGTTTTATATATTTCTTGTCGAGGGTACTGTATGCCGAAACATCCATCCACCATCTATCTGACAACTTACTTTTCAGGAAAATTAAATTCTCTTCAGAATCTTCAATTTTAACATTGAATTTGATATAATTTTCTGATTCCGATTCTGGATGGTCGCCTTTTCTATTCATATAACCATCTATAAAATACCAAATCATTTGGGCGAGCAAATGCGCAGTACGTCCTTCTATATCGAACAAAGGATTTAATTCATAAAATCCTATGCTGCTTAATTTATCGCTCATTCCGGCATATCGGCAAATTCTGCATACTTCTTCTCCTGTAAATCCATTGGGTCCGGCATTCTGACCACCCGGAGCATCGGCGCTTCTTATTGCCGCCATGTCGATACTAACAATATCGGCATTTCTAATCATTGGTTCACTTTCCTCAAGCTTAGCCCTTACATTTCCCAGTCGGTTCACATCAAAATATAGATTCTTCATAAGAACCAGAGAATCCTGATCTACAAAATATGTTTGATAACCAATATTTGTGAAATTGAATAGAAAGTTCGGCTGATGAAGAATTATCCGGCTAAGCCAGGAATTTGAATTCAGTTCGTGCTCGTCATGTCCTAAGTCGAAAACCGGATCAACGGAGGCAATATTTATTACCCTTCCAATATTTTCATAAGCAAGATAATTGGCATAAGTTAAATCCTGGCTGCCACCTATTATTATTGGAATAATATTATTTTTTAGCAGTTCTGAAACAACTTCTCTGATGGCAAAATAAGTATCGTCGAGGGTATGACCATTTTTTATATTCCCAAGATCCGCAATTTTCACACTATTCCAATGTGCAAAAAGCGGGTAGAAATATTTCCTTACCTGGTCGGGAGCATTGGCACAACCTGCATTATTCATAGCGCCTCTCTCCTCATTAATACCAAATATTGCGAGTTTTGCATTTTCCAGATCAGGGAAATTATTTTCCTGAGTATAAATATCACTGATATCAGATATTCTTAACCTGCTGGCTTCTTCAGTTTTTGTAACGAAATTTTCCGAGACAACCTCAAAATATATGCTTATATCCAATTTTTTGATTTTTTAATTTGAAATGAATTGTTTCACTTTGGTTGACAACTTCTGTATTAATCGGTCAAAATGCAATATCCCGAGACGCTCCGCTATCGGGATTAATTCGACCATCAAACTACTTTCGCTATGCTCCTGCAATTTAGTTCTCATTAATACACCAAACTTACAATTTTTTCCAGCCACAAAGCATCAGTTTTATCAAAAGAATTTTTCTCTCTGCTATCCACATCCATAACTCCTATTATGTCTCCATTTTTATCTCTGAGAGGAATTACTATTTCCGATTGTGAACGAGAATCACAGGCAATATGACCTGGGAATGCCTCCACATCTCCAACAATAACTGATTGTTTTTTATTAATTCCTGCCCAGCAAACACCTGTATCTTTTGCCAGATTAATACAAGCCAGCGATCCCTGATATGGCCCAACCTGAAGTTTTCCATCCTGTAATAAATAGAATCCGGTCCAGAAAAATTCAGGCATTTTATTGTGTAAAACAGCAATTATTGTCGACATATTCGACCAGGGATTATTACTGCTTTTATCTATTAAATCTTTTATTTGAATATATAATCTCTCGTATTTTTTTTCTTTTTTCATTTTGCTTGAATTTAATTTTCAAATCTAAAAAAGGCCAAAATATTATTTAATTATAACATTACCAAAGATCTTATAATCAGAAATATGCCAAACACCATAAGTGCTACTCCAGCCAATTTATTTATCATTATTAAGAATCTGTCAGTCAAGTATTTTTTTAGGCTGTTTGCCATAAAAGCTTTTAACAAATCGGTCATAAAAACAATTATCAGGGCACCTGCAAAAAAGATTAGCACATGTTCAGCATCAGCTGAGAAACGTGCTGTAATTCCCACAACTATGCCTAACCAGAATATCCAGACGAAAGGATTTGCAAGGTTTAAAACAAAACCTTTCGCAATAAATACAAGTTTATGAGGCTGAGTTGATATATCTTCATCTTCATTTTTAATATCTGAACTTTTTCTATAGGTAAAAAAACCTATTAGAATTATCAGTATACCACCAATTATTCCAACCATTTTATAACTTTCGAAGTCACTTAAGGCTTTTGTAGCACCTAAAACCATAACAGAAATAATAACTGCATCGTTTAGTATTATACCTATAGCAAGAAATGCAGCAGGAATAAAACCTCTATGAAGTGCCGTTTGTAATAGTGCAAAAAATGCCGGACCAAATCCAAATAATAAAGCCAGCGACAAGCCCAAAACTGTTCCTTCAAGAAAGATATTTATGAAACCTATTTCCAATTATGCAATATTTGTTGATATTGATACGATGTGTGCAAATTTAATTATTAATCATTATCAATCAACCGTATTATTATAAAGACAAATTATACAATAACAGATGGCCAGTTGAAATGCTGATAAATTTGTTAATTATTATATATTTGTAAAAAATTATACGATGAATTTAGAATTCAATATTATTCAGCAAACAGGCTGGCTTGGCGGATGGGAGATAGCAGTTATTGTTATCATTGTTGTCCTTTTATTTGGTGGAAGAAAAATTCCTGAACTCATGAAAGGCCTTGGAAAAGGAATAAAAGAGTTTAAAGAAGGCGTAGGTGGTGAAGATGAAAACAAAGGTGAAAATGCCGAAGAGGCTAAAAATACCGACACTAAAAAATAATCTTTGCACTTTTAATTTACTTTTTAATCATTTTCTTATACTGATCATATCTGTAAATTACTTCTGAAACTAAGTTGTAAGTTTCCTCTCCTCTCATATATCCATATTCAACCACAGGATCGTGATAGTATTTTGAATGGGATAATTTGAGCACAAAACCATCAACATTATCATCCCAAATATTAGGATCTTTCCCATACTTCTCTGCCAAACGTCGTGCATCCAGAATATGTCCCATGCCTGAATTATAGCCTGCTAAAGCAAACTTAATTCTCTGAACACTATCAATAACCTCATCAGGAACAAGTGACATCTGAAATTTTAAATGTTTTATACCGGCAATAATTTGATTTTCAGCATTTGCGGTAGAATCAATGCCATATATTTCCATTACAGAGGGCATCAGCTGCATAAGACCATAGGCTCCAACCCAGGATTTTGCATTTAATTTAAATTCCGATTCCTGATACATTAATGAAGCTATTAAGCGCCAATCCCATCCAATAATTGGGGAATGTTTCTTCAGTAATTTGTCGTAGGGAGAAAGCATACTCCCAGAATAGGAATTGTAAGAACTTTTTGAAATTCTCGTTGATCGGCTATTTAAAAAATATTTATTGTACAAAAGCCGAAACTCTAATTTCTTTTTATATTCAGTGAGCCAATAATTAATGGTGTCGACGAGTTTTGTTTGTCCCTTTTGTGCTGCCCAGGAAACTTTCTGAGGAAAACTTATTGGTGTTTTTACATCAATATTTCTATGCTCCCTGGCATTTACCAATGCTATGTGCTCGTCGGCTATGGTGTAATCTATCTCTCCATCAGAAACGGCATCAATAAGTTTATCAGTCCATCTTTCATCTTCAATTATATTAATACTGTCGCCAATATTATTGGCCATAGCTGTAAGTTGAGTTTTATAAATGGTACCTTGTTTTACGTAAATTGTCTTCCCGGCAAGGTAAAGCGTATTTCTTATTAGATGAGACTCTATTTCATCGAGAGTTCTCATATTTTCAAAACCCTCAGGTTTTCGCTGTACAAGAACCTGCCTTGTATATAAAATGGGATCGGTAAACTCAAAATATTTTTTTCTTTTGTTGGTAACAGTTAATCCCATGGCTATTAAATCGATTTCGCCATTCTCAAGCATTTCTATTGAACTTACCAGATTTTCTTCCAAACGCAGGTCGAGTTCAACTCCTAAATATTCCGTAAACCTTTTTAAAAAATCATATTGATAGCCCATAGGTTCTCCATGATACACGAAGTAACTTGTTGGTCCGTAATCTGTTACTGCCACCAGTTTTTTTCTCTCTAAAATTTTTGTCAGAGTATTATTATCCGATAAAGCATTTGCCTTCTCAATTGCTGTTTTATTGGATGAAGAATTTCGGTTATTATTAATATCCTTGCTGAAATTACAGGAACTTAACAATACAGTTAATAAAAATACCAGTTTAATATTAGTCATTTTTTATCCTTTCCGATTCGATGCAATTTACAAATTTTTTAACAAATCCATTATTTGACATTATCAATTTCATTATATATATTTGTAGGTTAAATCAACAATTGTCTGAAAATGAAAAAACTAACTACACTAATTTTACTATTTAGCTGTTTGTTTTTGTTTAATAATGTTGTTTCACAGGAAGTAACATCTACAGACGAAACCAGTGAGCAGCTTATAAAAACTAAAGATTTTGTTCCCGCATGGGGAATAGGAATAAAAGCCTCAACCTTTGGCTTTGGGGCTGATATTATAAAGTCGTTTGGTAAAAATTTTACTCTGCGATTGGGAGCCTCTTACTACAAACAGGATTTTGACGTTCCAGAGTTAGACGATTTTGGAGCCCAGGGGATAATCTATTCAAACTTTGGTTCGGTTTCACTATTATTCGATTATTATATATTCCGCTCGGTATATCTTTCGGCAGGTGTATTTTATAATATGAATACTATTGAATTCGAGAGCGAAGCAACTGAATCACAACAAATTGGAAATATTGAAGTTTCACCGGAAACCATGGGATCAATAACATATGGTTTAAATCCAAATGAAGTTTGTCCTTATCTTGGTATAGGATTTGGGCATACAATTTCCAGAAACAGACTAGTTGCTTTTAATGTAGATTTAGGTGCAATTTATCAAGGTTCTCCAAAAGTAAAACTAGATGCTAGCGGTATGGTAAGCCCAACAGCTAACCCTGAGCAGCAACAATTACTACAAGATAATGTAAGTCAATGGCAATTCTATCCATTTTTAAATTTCCAATTATCATTCAAATTATTTTAAACAAACCATAAAACTATACAGATGAAAATAAAAAGTATAATATCTCTGACTCTGGCACTATTTTTACTAATATTCGCCGACTCATGTAAAGTAAAAAACCCATTAGATGGAGCAAAGCTCATTATCAATTACGACATCTTAAAAACCTTTGTCAATGTCCAGTTTGAGGATGCAGCTACAGGAGACCTCATAGGTTTTGAGGGAAATAAGCAGGTTGTTGTTACTATTAAAGGTGAAAATGCCGATGCCGTATTGGACAATACAGGTATTTTAAAAGAAGAATATAAATCCAGTAATGGGTTTTTAGGACTTTCCCTAAATCCCAATACCGAATTTGTTCCAACTGAAGCCAACCCAATAAAGTTTACCATTGTTGCCAAAATTAACGGTTATATTTCGACAAGTAAAAATGTTACAATAGGTGAGGAAGGAACATATAATTTACAGATAGTAATGACCGATATTTCTAATCCACCACCAGGTGTTATTGTACAAGAGTCAAAAGGTGTTGGAAATCTTGAAAGCGGAACTGGAACTGTTGAAAGCGAAATTATTGTAAAAACATCAGGTGATGAGGCTGAAATAATTATTCCCGAAGGAACTGTAATTAAAGATGGCGATGGAAATACTTTGAGTGGATCACTTGATGTAACATTAGTATATTTTGATAACCTTCTTGATGGTTCTTTGGCAGCATTCCCGGGAGGACTGATGACCAGAGTTAATCAAAACGGACAAACCCTCGACGGAGCATTCTTCTCAGCAGGATTTGTTGCTTTGGAAATTACCGATGAAAGTGGCATTTCAGCAGAAACTTTCGAGCAAAACCCTATTCAGTTAAATATGGGGATACAGGGGGCAACTTATAACCCTGAAACTTCCAGCAGTATTGCTGCAGGTGATAATCTTCCTGTTTACAGTTATAATACCGATAGTGGGGAATGGACGCTTGAAGAAAATGTTACTGTTGAAAATGGCACAAACAGATCCGACTTCATGGTAACTGCCGAATTAACTCATTTATCATATTGGAATTTCGATTGGTTTTGGTCGGAATATTGTACCTATGGTGTTAAATTTAAATTTGTAGGTGATTATGCCGGATGTGCTTGTACTCAGCAATCTGGCATAATGAGAAAACAGGCCGATAACACCTATTTCAGTTATATAAATTTTTACGCTTGCGAAGGCGAAGTAATTCCAACTTATTATGCTCCGGCAAATATGCCAGTTTATATCGACTGGAATGATAATGCCTGCTCAGGTGTTAAAGTTCAGGAAGATATAACTTATATTGAGAACCTTTGTACTCCTGATATAATCGAAATAACATTAGTTACTGTTGGGGATAACAGAACAAATATCACTGTTGATCTTATGGGTCGTTGTGCTTCCAATCCGGATGTAGAAATAAGACCAACTTATGGAGCATGGTTCCGGCCTAATGATTCATATTGCTGGCGTTGGGCATTTATGTCGAATGGTTTGGCAGATATCTGTGATATAGAACTAGGTAAAGAATATGTTATCGGCACATATTTTAACGGCCAATGGTATCAAACAAATTATACTGTTACAGAGAGCACTATCTTAGAATGGAATATTGATTTACCTTCAGAAGCATGTGACCAGATATTTCAATAAATAAACTAATTTTGCAAGCCTTCTTATATCGCCTGATGCGATATAAGAAGGCTTTTTTTATTTTATTATGCAGAAAATCTGGACGGAAAACATTTTAGTAAACTGGGAAAACATTTCAGAAAAAGGTCTTCTCAGCCTTCATTCTTTGAGTTTGTTTCTTGTAAGAGCAGCCATTAACCATGCCGAGCATTTAGATTTTGGCTTTACTACAACAAGCCAGGAGAGACAGTCGTGGGTGCTTTTTCGACTGAACATAAAAATAAATTCGCTTCCCAAATTAAATGAAGATATTAAGGTTATCACCTGGCCGGGAAAAATTACAGGTATAACAGCATCGCGTGGTTTTGAAATGTATGGAAGCAATTCCAACGAAAAACTTTGCGTAGCTAATTCTGAATGGCTGGTGATAAACCTGGATACCAGAAAACCTCAAAGACTGGATAAATATTTCAAGTCGGAATTTTTAAATCCTGATAAAATCGCCCTGGAGAAAATCCCGGCTAAATTCAATTTCAGAAGCAAATTCGATGAACTTTTTAAAATAAGAACCTTTTATACCGATTTGGATATGAACGGGCATGTAATTGCCCATAATTATTTTAAGTGGTTGCAAGATGCAGCAAGCATTGGTAATCCAAACCTTACACCCTCATTCATTCAAATGAATTACATTAACGAATGTAAGCGTGATGAAACTATTTCCATACGATTTTCCAAAGAAGATGGCATGAGTTATATGGGTTTTAATGAAACGTCCAACAAAGTTGCGTTTACTGCGGGAGTGGTTTTTTGAAATGTTGCATGGCCCAAGCTTGACTGCCGTAATTATTAGTTTGAAGGCAGTAATGAAATGAAGGCATGGCTTGCCTGCCGAAACTTTGTGTAGGCAGGTTCGTTTTGGGTTTCAACTTGTAACTTTAGTGCACTTGTAACTTATAACTCTAGGCACTTTTATTTATGTTGCAAGTTCCAAGTATCAGGTTCGTTTTGGGTTTCAAATTTAACTTAAGGCACTCGATGAAATTTATAATGGAAAATTGACAAATGATAATGGACAATGAAGACTGCTAACTGGCGACTGGTGACTGGTCATTAGTCATTGGTCATTAGTGGTAAAACAAAAAACTCATAACTCATAATTCATAACTCACCATTCAAAAGTCATAACTCATAACTCAAGGCACTCTATGAACTCGATGAACTCTAGCGCACTTGTAACTTTAGGCACTCATAACTCAAGGCACTCCAGGCCCTTTAAACCTTCCTGTTCCTATAAATATCAAACAACTCATCAGCAGCATCATAAGGGTTAATCAGGCCTTTGGATATTTTATCATCTATTACTGCGAGTTTTTCTTTAAGTCCTGGAGTATTATAAAAATCATCCATTAACGAGGACTCCAGAGTTTCGCGTAAAATATCACCCGACTGACGGCTTCTCTTCAAATTGAAATGCCCGTTTTCTTTGGTTAGAGAAACATATGATTCAATGGTTTCCCACGCATTTTCCATACCGCTATTCTTTATTGCAGAAGCGGTTGCCACTTTTGGTATCCAGCCGTTTTTTAATGCAGGAAACAGATGCAATGCATTTTCAAATTCGCGTTTGGCGAGATTGGCTTTATTGATATTATCGCCATCAGCCTTATTAATCAATATCATATCGGCCATTTCCATAATGCCTCTTTTTATACCCTGTAACTCATCGCCGCTACCGGCAAGCATTAGCAATAAAAAGAAGTCGACTATTTGTGCAACGGCGACTTCCGACTGTCCAACACCAACTGTCTCAACTAAAATAATATCGAATCCGGCGGCTTCACAAAGTGTAATTGTCTCGCGGGTTTTTCTGGCAACTCCTCCCAAAGTTCCGGCACTTGCCGAAGGACGAATAAAAGCATTGTCGTTTACACTCAGGCTTTCCATACGGGTTTTGTCGCCAAGAATACTTCCCTTTGTACGCTTACTGGACGGGTCGATGGCCAAAACGGCAACCCTTTTCCCATTATCAATAAGCATATTACCAAAAGATTCTATAAAGGTACTTTTACCCACACCGGGCACGCCGGTAATACCTATTCTGATAGAATTGCCGCTATGTGGTAAACATGATTGTATAATCTCTTTTGCAAGTATCTTATCGCCTGCAAGTGAACTTTCGATTATAGTAATGGCTCTGCTTAATGCTGTTCTGTTGCCTTCCAGTATTCCTTTTACAACAGCATCTTTATCGGTTATCGACTTTTTATATTTATCCAAACCCATACTCAATGAGGGATTAAGCGATGAAGGTTGCTCAATACCGCCCTGCACATTTAGTGCCGATTGCCGTTTATCTTTTTCTTTGTTCACTGGTGCAAAAGTAGTTTTTTTCAGTTTTATGATAAATACTTGAAAACAAAATTAATTATTTAGGATTTATATGAACGCGGATGACGCGGATGCAACGGATAAACGCGGATCTAATCAGTTATAACCTAAGCAAATCCGCGCAGATCTGCCTAATCCGCGTCATCCGCGTTCCTATCGAACTTGAGACTTGTAACCTGCAACATGCAAACAAAAAACCCAATAAAAGTTTTCTAAAAACATAAAAAACCGCATGCTTAATTTTTTTACTTTTGCCCGGCAATAAATTGCGTAAAACATTATTATCTAACGCTTAAAATATAAAGATATGGCATTCAACCTCAGAAATAGGAATTTTTTGAAATTATTGGATTTCTCTCCAAAGGAAATTAAATTTTTATTGGATCTTTCTGCAGATCTTAAAAAGGCAAAATATGCTGGAACAGAGCAGCAAACATTAAAGGGTAAAAATATTGCTTTGATATTTGAAAAGGCTTCAACAAGAACACGTTGCGCTTTTGAAACTGCTGCTTACGACCAGGGTGCAAATGTTACATATTTAGGACCTTCAGGATCTCAAATTGGTAAAAAAGAATCCATGAAAGATACCGCAAGAGTGCTTGGCAGAATGTATGATGGTATCGAATACAGAGGTTTCGGACAACCTATTGTTGAAGATCTTGGAAAATATGCAGGAGTACCCGTGTGGAATGGCTTAACTAATGAATATCACCCAACTCAAATTTTAGCCGACTTCCTTACAATGATAGAGCATAGCGATAAGCCTCTTCATCAAATGTCGTTTGCTTATTTGGGCGATGCCAGAAATAATATGGGTAATTCGCTTATGGTTGGTGCAGCAAAAATGGGCATGGACTTCCGTGCAGTAGCTCCGATGAAAATGTGGCCGGAAGAAGAACTTGTTGCACAGTGCAGAGAAATTGCAAAGGAAACAGGAGCAAACATCACACTTACCGAAAATGTTGATGAAGGTGTAAAAGGTGTTGACTTTGTTTATACCGATGTTTGGGTATCAATGGGTGAGCCCGATGAGGTTTGGAAAGAGCGCATCGCCATGATGTTACCTTACCAGATTAACTCACAGTTAATGGCAAAAACAGGAAATCCTAAGACAAAATTTATGCATTGTTTACCTGCTTTCCACAATCGCGAGACTGTTGTTGGTGAAGAAATTTACCAGAAATTTGGTATAGAAGCAATGGAAGTTACCGAAGATGTTTTCGAATCGGAAGCTTCGGTAGTTTTTGATGAAGCAGAAAACCGTTTGCATACCATAAAAGCAGTGATGGTAGCAACCTTAGGCGCTTAAGAAATGTATTAGTCTGCTGTTGGACATTCTCCGGCAGCAGATTTTTTTAAAATAAAAACATGGAAAAGAAAGAATATATCTGCCCAAAATGCAATAACCGCCAATACGAAGTTGACGAGATGAGAGCAACAGGTGGGGCATTTGCAAAAATTTTTGATGTGCAAAATAAAAAGTTTACCATGATTTCGTGTACCCAATGTGGTTATACCGAATTATACAAACGCAGCACATCTACATTTGGCAATGTAATCGACTTTTTTACTAATTAACAGATTACCAACATATTCGATTAAGCATTGATTTAAAATCGATGAGAATGGTATTGGAATAAATCAAAAAATATCAAATGGCAAACCAGGAAGATTTATTAAAGAAAATTATATCCCACTCAAAAGAATACGGATTTGTTTTTCAAAGCAGTGAAATTTATGACGGACTAAGTGCCGTTTACGACTATGCACAAAACGGAGCGGAATTAAAGAAAAATATTCGTGATTACTGGTGGAAAGCCATGGTTCAGATGCATGAAAATATTGTGGGTATCGACTCAGCAATTTTTATGCATCCTAAAGTCTGGAAAGCCTCGGGTCACGTAGATGCTTTTAACGACCCGATGATTGATAATAAAGATTCGAAAAAACGCTATCGTGCCGATGTTTTGGTGGAAGATTTTATGGCTAAAATAGAAGGCAAAATCGATAAGGAAGTAGAAAAGGCAAAAAAACGTTTCGGCGATAGTTTCGACGAGCAGCAGTTTCGTGAAACCAATCCACGGGTTATGGCTAATGCCGAAAAAATTGAAGATATTAAAAATCGTTTGTATCCTGCCATGGATAATAACGATATGGATGGCATAAAGAGTCTCATAGAAGATTTGGGAATTGTTTGCCCCATGTCGGGTTCCAGAAACTGGACAGAAGTCCGTCAGTTTAACCTGATGTTTTCAACACAAATGGGATCTACTGCCGAAGGAGCAAGCGAAATATATTTACGTCCGGAAACGGCACAGGGGATATTTGTAAACTATCTTAATGTACAGAAAACAGGCAGGATGAAAATTCCTTTCGGAATAGCACAAACCGGAAAAGCCTTTAGAAATGAGATAGTTGCCCGTCAGTTTATTTTCCGCATGCGCGAATTTGAGCAGATGGAAATGCAGTTCTTCGTTCGCCCCGGAGAAGAGATGAAATGGTTTGAATACTGGAAAGAAACCCGTATGAAATGGCATACATCATTGGGAATTCCTGCTGAAAAATTCCGTTTCCATGATCACGATAAACTGGCACATTATGCAAATGCTGCTGCCGACATAGAATTTGATTTCCCCATGGGATTTAAAGAACTTGAAGGAATACATTCACGTACCAATTTCGACCTCAGCGCCCATGAAGAATTGTCGGGCAAAAAACTACGCTATCACGATCCTGAAATTAATGAGAGTTATGTGCCTTATGTGGTGGAAACTTCCATTGGCCTCGACAGGATGTTCTTAGCAGTTTTATCATTTGCTTATACTGAAGAAAATCTTGAAGATGGAAACGAAAGAGTAGTTATGAAATTACCTGCTGTTTTGGCTCCATATAAAGTTGCCGTTTTCCCATTGATAAAGAAGGATGGACTTCCTGAAAAAGCACACGAAATACTCAACGGACTGAAATCGGATTATATGTGTTTTTATGAGGAAAAAGATTCCATCGGAAAGCGCTACCGCCGTCATGATGCTCTTGGAACTCCTTATTGCGTTACCGTCGACCATCAAACCCTGGAAGATAATACAGTTACCATGCGTGAACGCGACAGCATGACTCAGGAAAGAGTTAGTATTGAGGATATTTCGGGGATTATTGCCGGGAGGTTGAAGGGGTAGTTTTTTAGTCGGCAGTCTTCAGTCAGCAGTCGGCAGTCGGCAATATTATCAACCTATATGCTTGTTAATTAAACAGTTACGCTCTCCTGTCATTTCGACGATTATTCGGAGTGAAACGCAGAATATGAGGAGAAATCTCCAAAATAGTATTGATCCATTATAACTTTTAGCCATTATAATAACTTTTGGTTATAACTTTTGGTCATTACTATCAATTTGAGAATCAATATTTATTCGGGAAAAGGTTTGCAACTAATTAATACTCACCTTCCTGCTCACATAATTTCCTTCACTTCCAACTTTTACAATATAGATTCCGCTATTAAATTCAGAAACATTTATTTGGGCTGTGGAGCCGACAAATGTATCAGTATAAACTATCATTCCATTTGCATTGTACAATAAAACTTGTTTTTGAACTTTGCTATCACCCTCTAATTCAATGTTAAGGGTATTATTGGCGGGATTTGGAAATACCTTTAAAATTCCGGTTTCCTCTTGTTTATTATCATTTACTGAGGTTAAAGTTTCGGGGCAATTTTCCAGTTCACTAAAGTTTAACTGTCCATTATTATCTACCTGACCCCTCCAGCATTTGCCATTGGGAGATTTCATGATTATACCAAAATCTATATCTTCTATATAAATATCTCCTTCTTTAACCTGAAGGCGGGATGAAGGATTATCGGTGTTAATCCCAACATTTGCATCACCTGCAAAAACATAATTACTTTCACTATTAAAGCTTATTCCACTTTCTTTATTTGCTGTAATGTAAGTGTTTAACGATCCCAAATACAAAGTGGAGTTTTCGTTGTTATCCCAATTATTTGGCTGTATAAATATTGCGGCCTCTTCGCCTTCATCGGCTAAAAGATGAAGTTTGGTTTGGGGAGAAGTTATATTGCCAATGCCTATTTTTCCTGTGAACCCAGGTCCTTGTGAAGTTCCAATAAACATAGTTGGCATATTACTATTAAATCCAATGGAAAGCGAATATGAATTGCCGTTTGTTAAATAAAAGTTTTCCCCATAACCATGCCCAATTACCATACTTTTGTTAGCTGTAGCATTACAAAAACTACCAAATGTTGTTGAGTAACTATCATCGGAAATATTCCACAGGCCTAATGCTATTGAAGAGGGCCCTGACGCAATAGAATTTGCACCTGCAGCAAATGATGCATTACCTGATGCTGTATTATTTTGACCTATTGCAGCGGCAAAATTTCCACTTGCAATATTATTTGTATCGCAATTTATACATGTCTGCGAAAAAGTTGAGAATGCTGTAATTAGCATTATCATACTAAGAATAATTATGTTTTTCATGATTTTTGGATTATAATTTATATTCATTTTCAAAATTTGGGTACACAAACTTAAGTAATTTATAGTTTGGTT
>JBFFLX010000090.1:0-14160 GCA_041554435.1 Bacteroidales bacterium | reverse complement strand
TTAAATACATTTGAAGTCGCAATGTATCATCGGAATTTGACAAAGCTGAAATCTGAGGATTTCCCCTCGACAGAGATTTCATGATAAGCACTCTATTGCTGATACTTTTTGATCCTGAAAGGCTTACAGAACCAGTGATTTTATTTTTTTCCGATTTAAGAGTTATCTTCTTCACATTCACATTCTTTATGATCGATGTAAAATTCAATACTTTCTCGTATTAAAGCATCTTCAACCTCGATATCATGAACTGCCTTACCCAGTCGCCTTAAAAGGCTGAAACGATACTGACCTCCCTTATTTTTTTTGTCGTGTTTCAATAAATCCATCATAGGATTAATGTCTTCTCTTTTCAGATCGAATCTTGGAAAATTATTGTCGATAGTTTGGATTATTTCTTTTATCCTTTTACACTCAAACTCATATAATTTCGATGAAATGTAGGTTTCACAAATCATCCCGGCAGCCACGGCTTCTCCGTGGGTAATGTCGTAACCTTTCTTTAACAGATAACTTTCAATGGCATGACCTACAGTATGTCCGAAGTTTAGAATTTTACGAAGTCCCTTTTCAAAGGTATCATGTCTTACAATATCAACTTTATTTCTTGCAGACTGAACAATCAGGCTATCCCATTCTTCAACCCTGTTATATTCCTGACTTTCAAGGCTATCCCAAAGGTCTACATCCATTATCAATCCGCATTTTAGCAATTCGGCATAACCTGAAAGCAATTGCTTTTGATCCAGAGTTTTTAAAAAAACAGGATCTATAATTACACAAACAGGGTTAGTAAATAATCCTACCTGATTTTTAATTCCGCCAAAATCGATGCCTGTTTTCCCTCCAATGGCAGCATCCACCATTCCCAGCAATGAAGTAGGAAAATTAATGAAACTGATACCCCGTTTAAAAGTTGCTGCAGCAAAACCACCAAGGTCGGTAACAACGCCACCGCCTAAGTTTATCAATAATGTATCGCGTTCAGCACCAAGTTTTGCCAATTCATTCCATACATGAATGGTTTGATCGATGTTTTTATTATTTACATCAGTATTAATTGTTATAACACCATCAATTCGAAAGTCTTCCATTTGTTCTTGGAAAACCGGCAAACAGTGTTGTAATGTATTTTCATCAACCAGAACTATGCGCCTATTAAATTCTTCTAACCTCTTCTTAGATAAACTAAGTGCATCTCTTCCTAAAATATAACTTACGGGCTTAATATCCCAAACAAGTTGTGGTTTCTTCATATCAAAAATCAAATATCAATCCACTGTAAAAACAGGGCTGCAAAAGTGCATTATTTTTTGAATAATCTCAATAAGTTAAATATTTAATATATCATATTATTATTGCTCCAAAAGAAATAATAACAACCATTTAAATATCTTCTAAACATAGTGGCCTTTAGACAACTAGAAGGCTGAAAGTAACAGTTCCAAATCGCGGGAAGCTAAGCCGAATTTTTTACCAATAGTAGAATTACAAAGTATGCCATTATAAACATAAACACCCTTACAAAATGCACGGTCTTTTATGAGCATACGTTCTACTCCCCCACTTTCGGAAATGTTAATAAGAACCGGAGTAAGATAGTTGCTTAGAGCATAAGAAGCAGTATGAGGAACGCGGGAAGCTATATTAGGAACGCAATAATGAGTTACTTCATGTACTTGATACACAGGCGATTTATGTGTTGTTAATTTCGATGTTTCGAAACAGCCACCCTGATCGATACTTACATCAACTATTACTGTACCTGCCCGCATACTTTTAACCATTTCTTCGCTGATAAGGCAAGGAGAAGATGTACCATGAGAATGTTTTGCAGCAATAACAACATCTGCACTTTTAAGTGCTTTTAAAATAACCTTTGGTTGCAAAACGGATGTAAAGACTCTTGAGCCTAAGCGCTTTTGGAGATCGCGCAATTTATAAATCGCATCATCAAAAATTTTTACAAAGGCTCCCATCCCTAGTGCTGTACGAGCGGCATATTCTGCTACTGTTCCGGCACCAATAATTACAACCTCACTGGGATTTAATCCGGGAAATCCACCAAGCATTTTGCCCTTTCCATATTCTAAATCACTAAGATGTTCTGCAGCTACCAAAACAGAGGTATTTCCAACAATTTCACTCATGGATTTAATTACCGGAAAGCTTCCCGACTTATCCTTAATATACTCATAACCTATTGCTTTAACCTTATTCTTTGTTAAGGTATCAATATATGAACGCTCTCTGTCGGAAAGAAAAACAGAAGAAAATATTGTCTTTCCTTTACCCATTAACTCTATTTCTTTTATAGTTGGTGGCGATATTTTGAGTATTAAATCAGATTTATAAACCTCTTCAGCAGTATCGCATAAAATTGCACCTGCATCGGCATATTCCTTATCGGAGAAGCGTGCTCGCTCGCCGGCTGACCTTTCTATGGTAACCTCATGATCGTTTTCCACCAATAAATTTACTGATTCAGGTACCAAAGGAACACGATTTTCATTGGGTGAAATTTCCTTGGGTATACCAATTTTTAGTTTACTACTCTTGGTTTGGGTTGCTAACTTCTCCTCCAAAGGCATTAACTGCCCTTTGCTGGAAAAATCCATATAATTACCCGGATTATCATTCATAATTTTCCAATCATCAAAAACAACAGCGTTTAATCTCAGTCAAATACAAAAACCTGATGGTCTTTCAAGCAAAGGTAATATATAATCTTAAATTTTAATAATTGATTATAAAAAGATCAAAATCCACTGTTAATTTGTTTTAAGGCCTTAGGAATTTTATCGACTATATCGCTAGCTAACATTCCATTTTGTCCCAATTTTTTTGCTGCATAATCTCCGGCTAAACCGTGAACATAAGTAGCTATTATTGCTGCTTTTGCAGAGGAATAACCGCTGGCAATCAAGCCTGTAATCAAGCCTGTGAGAACATCACCACTTCCTCCGGTTGCCATCCCTGGGTTTCCAGTGGAGTTAAAATACACATCGCCTGAAGGCAAACAAACGGAAGTATGAGCACCTTTTAAAACTATTACTATTCCAAATTTAATTGCCATTTGCCTCTGTAAATCAATCTTCTCAAAATCGTTCTGCCATTTTCCTGCTAATCGCTCAAATTCCTTTGGATGTGGCGTTAAAACAGAATTTTTTGGCAAAAAGGCCATCCATGTTTTGTTTTCGGCCAAAATATTCAAGGCGTCGGCATCCAGCACTAATGGTAATTTTGTGGATTGTATTAAGAGTTTTAATGCCATGGTTGATTGCTGCTCCATGCCCAAGCCAGGACCAATTCCAATTACATTATACTTGTTGAGAACCGGAACTTCAGAAAAATAATTATCATATCTATCGATGTTAAGCATGGCCTCAGGACAAGTTGTTTGCATAATCTGATAGCCAACTTTAGGAATATGAACATGCAGCAATCCTACACCCGATCGCAGGCATGCCTTAGTTGCTAAAATAGCAGCACCCATTTTTCCATAACTTCCGGCAATTAATAATGCATGACCATAAGTACCTTTATGTGAAAACTTTGTACGCTTAAAAACGTTAGCAACAACATCTTCTCTAATGATGTAATAATTATTGGTTTTTGCCTGATTAATAAAATCGGGATGTAAGCCTATATTCAAAATGTGCCAATCACCGATAAACTGATCATTTTCTGCGAACATAAAAGCCAGTTTCGGAAACTGGAAACTAAGTGTATAATCGGCTCTCACTATGGAATAAATCCCTGAAGCAGAATGCTTATCAGCAAAAAGGCCAGAGGGAACGTCAATGGCAATTCTAACACATGATTGATTATTAATAAAATGTATCACATCGGCTGCTAAGCCTTCCACAGGCCTGCTTAAACCCGATCCAAAAATAGCATCCACAATAACATTATTATCAGCAAGGTTGTTGAGTTTTTTAATATCGTCGATTTCATCAATTATAAAACCCTCTATTTCTTTTAATCTGTTGAGATTAGTTTTGAAATCGCCAGAAAATTTATCGGTAAATTTTACCACTTTAACCTCAACATTATAATTGGCATTGAGAAGCATTCTGGCCAAAGCCAAACCATCGCCTCCATTATTGCCGGGTCCCGCAAAAATCACAATAGATGATGACTTTTTAAGTCTCTTTTTCATCCACTTAAATAACTGCAGAGAAGCTCTTTCCATAAGATCTATGGACTTTATTGGTTCATGTTTTATGGTGTAGTTATCTGCTTCTTGCACATTATCAATACTTAGAATCTTCATCAGCAAAATAAATTTAGTTTAATCGACGCATTAATGCATCGACATAGAATTAATAACAAAGCGGTTTAATTTACCCTATGTTTAATTAACTATCAAATTTACAATAAATGAATCTCCTAAAAAAGTCTTTATGGAAATTAAATATTTACCGGGAGTAACATTATCCAGAGGAATATTCAATTGAGTTTGGTCGGTTACAAATTCAGACACAACTTTACCCTGAATATCAATTAATTGAACTGAATATTCTCCTTTCATACTAAAATCCAGTTTCACATAATCATTAGCCGGGTTGGGATAAACTTTTGCAATTAGTTTTTTGGAATCCACAATACTGGTAATCGGTTCCAATTGCACATTTAATATGGTTGTTTGATAATCCACAGCCGCAACAATTGGCACAGTTTTATCATAATATCCCAGAGCGGAGAATGTTAAACTATATAAACCGTTTTTCAATAAGCGATGATAATTACCATTTGAAGCAGTTGAATAAACAAATGATTCGTCAATATCGTGGGAATTAGCAAATACCTTAGCTTTAATTGTATTTCCGTTGGAAGCATTAGTTACCACACCTCTTACTCCATAAAGAACCTGTTCCATATAGTTTAAAAGTGATCTGTAATTCCAATCCCAGAAATTTGGCAACTGACTGGCAGAAGGAAGTTTTGTGGAAGAAATTTCTGCTGTTACTTCACGACAATGCTGATAATAATTCATATAATCCTGACGTCCGCCACTTATGGTATACCATTGATAACCATTGGTTACTCCATTATCGAGATCTCTCATATAATAACCCGGAGCATATTGATGAACGGTATCGGCGTATTGGCGGCTTACAAAATTCCACCAGTTGTCATCGGCGCTTAGTTTTGCCCAGGTATCCCATGGATAATTTATAACCTCTGCACCACCATGAAAGTTGGCAGACATTACAAAGTCTCTGTCGGAAGCAAAGTTCATAAACAAAGTTGTTGTTTGCTGATATGCATTTCCATCGGGATGAGGTCCGTCATCAGGATCGGGGTAGTTTCTGTTCATATCAACACCATTGGAGTTGAATCGTGTGGCACCATAAACTGAGTTATTACCACCGGCAAATGTTCCATCGGGGTTTGCCATTGGGTTTATCCAAATGTCAACATTATCAACCAAATTGGTCGCCTGACTATCGCTGCCATAATTCGACAGCAGATAATCTGCCAGCCGCAGCATCAAAACATAACCCGTAAGTTCATCTCCATGAATGGAAGAAGTATACATAAATTCAGGCTCATTACTCTCATACTCAAGGCTATCGCCTATGTGCAAAAATAAAACATCTCTTCCCTCAAGTGTTTGACCAATATTTACCAACTCACATAAATTTGGATAATCATCAGCAAATTGCTGCATCATATCGAGGTACTGCTGATAATTAGGATAATAATCCCATTCGTTTACACTTTTGCTTTCGTCTTTATCCAAATTGTCTCTGCTTAAAAGCATGGAGGGAGGTGTAAGTATTTTATAATCGTAACCCAAATCAATGAATTTTTCATAATTAAGTATGGATACATAAGCCTCTACCATCAAATTGTCAACATCGAAATCGGAGATGGAAATTACTTTGTTTAGTTGCTCAAGCTGGCCTCTTAGATCAGAATCTGAACTAAGTTTAAACTCGACAAAAATCTCCTTTCTTGCACTTAACTCCTCAGGAATTTGAGAATAAACATTTATTGCTGAAAAGAAAACAGCAAATAAAAGAATGAGGCAAATAGTATACTTTTTCATAAATATGACATTGATATTTTATAATGACAGTAATCGTAAAATTATGGTTGTTTATATTCCTTAACAAACTTCTCAATATTAGAGTAATGATCGTCGAGAACGGGTACCATAGGCAGACGTAAGTTATTTTCCAGCAAGCCCTTTATTTGCAACGAGGCTTTTATTCCTGCCGGATTGCCATCTGCAAAGAGCAAATCAATAAAGTCTACCAAAGAATAATGAATTTGCCTGGCTTTTTCATAATCACCTTCCAGACAAAGATTTACCATATTGGAAAACTCCCTGGGATAAGCCATTGCCACAACTGAAATTACTCCGTTTCCGCCTAATGTCATCATTGGATAAGTTAGGGCATCATCGCCTGATAAAACACTAAATCCTTCAGGACGATTTTTAATAATTTCCATGACCTGACCCATATCACCCGAGGCCTCTTTAACGGCAACTACTTTTTCAAAATCTCTTGCCAGTTTCAGGCAGGTTTCTGCACTAATATTGGATGATGTTCTGCCAGGAACATTATATAATATTATGGGTACAGGACAAACTTTTGCTATTTCGGCAAAGTGAGCATAAATTCCTCTTTGATTAGGTTTGTTGTAATAGGGTGCAACCGAAAGAATGGCATCAACGCCTTCAAAATCAGTATTATTAATTTCTTCGCAAATGCCGGCAGTATTATTGCCACCTAATCCCATTACAATCGGAACTTTGCCATCAACATATTCCTTAACAAAACTCATTACCACCTCTTTTTCCAGTTTATTAAGAGTTACGGCTTCGCTGGTTGTTCCTAGTGAAACAATAAAGTCGGTGCCGTTGTTAATAAGGTGGTTTATAAGGTTTTTTAGCGATTTTTCATCTATTTCCCCGCTCTTGTTGAAGGGTGTTACTATTGCTGCTCCTGTTCCTTGTATCATCTTTTTTAATTTTAAGCATCCTTAAATTTCGAATTGCTAAAGTATAAAATGCTTCCCAACTTATCTTATTCTCATCGATATTTATGGTTAGATCGCAATAGTCGTGTAGATTTTCATTTTGATTAGCAATTTTAAATCCTGCATTTATCAGGTTATGTAAGTTTTTAACTTCAAATAAACCATCAAAATCGAAATTTATTAGCAGATCGAATTTTCTTTTTTCCAGCCATTCACTCAAATCTGCAATAGCCTTCCATTTATAGTTAAAACTGTCGGCATTGAAAATAAATAAATTTCTATCGGTAATCAGATCGGGCATCTCGATGGTATAAGAAAAAACCACAACTGTAATTTTTAGCGAATCTTGTTTTGCCTTACGTACAACATTTCTTAGCAAATCCATATCGGTTTTCCCCTTTACAGGGAATAGCAAAGCAATATTTTCAAACTTATCGGAATCGAAACTCTCCTTAGAATTATTTAAGGGGAGTTTCAATCTGCCTTTATAATAGTCTTGTAATTTGGCTTTTATAAAATGTTTAATATCCACTTTGCAATCACTTTGGTTGAGGCCTTAAAATTAGAAAGAAAACTTTAACTTTGTATTAGTGAAGAATAAAATTAAAATTACTTTTTTAGGCACGGGCACATCCCAGGGAGTTCCTGTAATAGGCTGCAAATGTGATGTTTGCAAAAGCAACGATAAAAAGAACAAAAGATTAAGGTCGTCGGTACTTATAGAAACTGATGATGCATGCTTTAGCATTGATGCAGGTCCCGACTTCAGGTATCAGATGCTAAGGCAAAATGTTGAGGATATTGATGGGATAGTAATTACTCACAGCCATAAGGATCATATTGCTGGTTTGGATGATGTTAGGGCTTTTAACTGGCTCCGTAAAAAGGATATGAATATTTTTACGTCCAAGGAAGATCAAAAAGTTATAATGAAGGAATTTTCCTATGCATTTGGCGAAAATTTATATCCGGGTGTACCTCAGTTTAACCTGATAGAAATTGACGAAGAGCCTTTTAAAATAAACGATACAACCATAACACCTCTAAAGGCTTTGCATCAGCGCATGGATGTTAGGGGTTTCCGCATAGGCGACTTTGCCTATATTACCGACACTCACTATATTCCACCAGCCACTCTGGCACAAATCAGCGATTGTAAAGTTGTGGTTTTAAGCGCAGTCCGCCGCGAAGTTCACCCATCACATTATAGTCTTAGCGAAGCAATAAAAATGCTGGAATTTATCCGCCCTGAAAAGGGATACATAACACACCTTAGCCATCTTATGGGAAAATATGAGGAAGTGAGTAAGGAGTTACCGGAATTTGTGGAACTAGCATATGATGGTTTGGAGATAGTAATGTAGAGTGGATGGAGTTATGAGTTCATAGAGTTCATAGAGTTCATAGAGTGCGCTTGAGTTAAAAGTGCCTAGAGTTATAAGTGCCTAGAGTTAAAAGTGCCTAGAGTTATAAGTGCCTAGAGTTCATAGAGTTCATCGAATTCATCGAGTTCATAGAGTGTGCTTGAGTTAAAAGTGCCTAGAGTTAAAGTTATAACAAAACGAACCTGATACTTGCAACATGCAACATAAAAAAAAGTGCCTAAAGTTAATCGAATTCATAGAGTTCATTGAGTTCATAGAGTTCATCGAATTCATAGAGTTCATAGAGTGTGCTTGAGTTATTCCTAGACCTGGGGAGTGCCTAGAATTATGAGTTATGAGTTAAATGAAAAATTAAAAAATATTTGTGAACTGACAGAATGTGTTTTTTCTCTATTGACCAATCCCGAGGACTCATGAATGACCAATGACTAATGACCAATAATTACTGTACTTCTATTCACTAATGACTAATGACCACTAATAACCATTCACCATTAACCATTCACCATTAACGATTCACTATTAACGATTAACCATTCACCATTCACCAGTAACGATTCACCATTAACCATTCACCCTAAAACATTTTCCGTTAAAACTTTTTTTTCTGGATTAGGCAAATTTACTCTGTCCAATTACTTACCAAATCAATAAATTCCTGTTTATATCCAAACGGATCAAATGAAATGGAATTACTGGCCAGGTCAAGAACCATCTGTTTTGAAGCAGTCCCTTTATATTCCGATTGTTTCATAATTAACCCAAAACTAACAACGGCGGCAGAAAACTTCATATTTTCGGAAGAATTAGAAATATCTATTGGTATTTTATTAATTTCATACGACATTAATCTGCTTTCACTTTCGTTTGGTTTTTTATATCTAAAATCAAATTGAGCATATTTTTCATTGCTCAATCCATCAGTTAAAACCAATTCGTAAAGTGCTGTTATTGTTTGTGATGAACCAATTTCTCCGGCATCTGTTGAATCATTTTCAAAATCCTCATTATTTAAACTTCTATTTTCATAACCTATAAGACGGTAAGAATAGACCATATTAGCGTTAAATGTTATTTGGATTTTAGAGTCTTTAGCAATTGTATAGAATTTTCCTATTTCATTAGTGAAAACCTTCTGTATTTGTGCTGCATTATCAATGTATTCGTAATTACCATTGCCTTTATTTGCAATTTGCTCCATCATATAGTCATTTAAATTTCCACCTCCAACTCCTAATACAGTTAAATATATTCCTGACTCTCTTTTTTCTTCAATCAATGCTACTAAATCATCAACTGAAGAAGGTCCTACATTAAAGTCTCCATCTGAGCCTAAAATAATTCTATTGTTTCCATTTGGAATATAGTTTTCTTCTGCAATCTGATAGGCTGTAATTATCCCTTCAGCACCTGCTGTTGAACCACCGGCACCAAGTTTTTCTATTGCTTCCTTAATTTTATCTTTCTCATCTCCAAATGTGGAAGGAAGTAATAAGCCTGCTTCACCGGCATATGTTACTATGGCAATTCTATCCTGATCTTTAAGGTTGTCAACCATGGTTTTGAATCCTGTTTTTAGAACTCCTAATTTATCCGGTGAATTCATTGAGCCGGAAACATCAATTAGAAAAACATAATTTGAATTTGGCAACTCGCTTTCAACTAAAGTTTTTCCTTTCATTCCAATTCTCATGAGATAATGTTCAGTATTCCATGGACAACTAGATAAATCCGAATTTAATGAAACATTTTCCCCATCTTCAGGTTCCGAATAATCGAAAGTAAAGTAATTGAGATACTCCTCTATTCTTACAGAAGCTTTTGGTGGAGTTTGTCCCAGATATAAAAATCTTCTCATATTAGCATATGAACCACCATCCGCATCCACAGAAAATGTAGATACAGATTGATCAGCAACTTTTATAAAAGGATTTTCTTCATAGTCTTTATAGTTTTCATTATATGACTCCGGCAAAGATTCCTGATCTAAATATAGACCATCATTTGTCTTAGTACAACTGATTACAAAAATTAAAAGTAAAATTGGGATTATCAATAATTTGGATTTCATAGTAATGTTTTTTAATTGTTTATATTTTGACCTAAATCAGCCCGCTATAGTTGCTTCTAAGTTCGCTAATTTTTTTATTGTGTTCACTAATTACCAATGACCCTGCCTTCATTTCATTACTGCCTTCAAACTAATAATTACGGCAGGTGCAATGACTAATAACCAATGACTAAGAACTGTCGTGTCTAAAACCACTAATGACCAATTACCAATTACCAATGACCAATAACTAACAACTAACAGTTATTACTTAACAAGATTTCTTCTAAAGAACCTTACCGAATTAAACACCAAACCTCCAATGAGTAAGATCAGTAATATTGCGCCTGTTTGATCAAGTCCTTTTAAATAAACTATTTCATTGAATAAATATCCTATAATGAAAGAGCTAATAACCAACGAAATATACTGATATATTAGAAATTTCTTAAGAAAAGGTATTGCGATAATATAAATAATTAGAATGGTAATTAATGTGATTTCCAGGGGTCCCATAATTTTATATTTTTTGATTGCTAAATGATTTTGTAATCTATTGATAAATTTACTGTTTTTTTGCTATTAATTACCACTCTCAATTTAGTTTTCACTAGTTTGTTTGCGATATGTTCGGCCGATTATTTCAATATTTTCATCTAATAATTTAACACCATCAGTGCAGTTTATTATATACTCAGGATTGTGCGATTCTACGAATAATTTTGTAAAAAGTATTTTGTCGAGATAAGTGGTAAAAATTTCCTGAAATTGATATGAATATGTGAATATTAAATCATTCAAAGAAGGATAATTTATTACACTGAATTCTGAAGTATCATTGTATTTCTTATCGTCAAATTGAATTTCATTCCTTATTTCAATATATTCTTTTTCAATTATTTGAATCAATTCTTGTTTGCTTATAATAATCTTATAATTATCTATTATTAGATTCCCTATATTGAATCTGCCATAATTAAGCCCAGGGTTTATATTAATTAGGCTTTTATCAATTCTTGAATTGTTAAGAATGATTTTCATTTAACTTATGGAATATTAAAAAATAATTTGCAAATATCAATTGCTTTTAAATTCTGATTCAATTATTACAATATGAAAATACTTGGTTTCAATGTGCTAAGAAACCGAATAATTAATGATGAAACCTCACCTCCTGTACTTTCATTTTTCCATCCTTAGGTTTATGTGCCTCTATTGCTGAAGGTGTTGGTTCAGTTAGAGCACGAAGATAGTTTAGGTGTTCAAGAATATTATTTAAAAGCAAGTCGGCCATGTCAAAACTCATTTCACTTTTTACAACTATTCGTTGTACAACCATGTCGGTAACATTTTCAGGCATGGCATAAGCGGGTACCTGCCATCCATTCATCAGGAGGCGGTCGCCTAGATCATATAATGTCCAATTATCCTGCTTTTCTTTGAGTGTCCAGCAAAAAACAGGAATATCGCTACCATCGGTAACTAATTTAAATTCATCTATTTCTGATATTTTAGAAGATAAATACAAAGCAACGTCTCTGGAATGCTTCTGCACCTTACTATATCCATCGAATCCCAAGCGAAGGAATTGGTAGTACTGAGCCAGAACCTGATTTCCCGGACGGGAAAAATTAATAGCCATGGTTGGCATTTTTCCTCCCAGATAGTCAACATAGAAAATTAAATCTTCCGGCAGGTACTCTTCATTTTTCCATAAAACCCAGCCAACTCCGGGATAAACCAATCCGTATTTATGCCCGGAGGCGCTTATTGAATGTACCCACTTTAAGCGGAAATCCCATTCCAGTTCGGGCTGAACAAAAGGTGCTATAAAACCTCCTGAAGCAGCATCTACATGTATAGGAATGCTGTAGCCGGTTTTTTTATTGAACTTATCCAGTTTATCATTTAAAAGCTTTACATCATCATATTGTCCGGTATAGGTTATGCCTAAAATTGGTACTATTCCAATGGTATTTTCATCACACATTTCCAATGCCTTGTCGATATCAAGCTTGTAGTTACCATCTTCCATCGGAACCTCTCTCATTTCCACATCCCAATACTTGCAAAATTTTTCCCAAACAACCTGCAGACCAGAACTAAGAACAAGATTAGGAATTCTACCAGTATTTGTTGGCAGATTATTTTTTTCTCTCCACTTCCATTTTAAAGCCATACCACCAAGCATACATGCTTCTGAAGAGCCTACAGTAGAACATCCAATTGAATCGTGATCTGAATGAGAATTCCATAGATCGGCAATAATATTTACACAGCGCTTTTCTATCTCAGCCGTTTGTGGGTATTCCGACTTATCGATCATGTTTTTATCCATGGTTTCGGCCATAAGTTTCTGTGCCTCAGGCTCCATACGCGTTGTAACGAAGGTCGCCAGGTTTAATCGCGCATTACCATCAAGCATGCATTCATCGTGTACAATTTGGTAGGCCGAACTTGCCGACATAGATTCTTTTGGGATTTTATATTTGGGGATTTCTTCACCTTTTTCCCTTACCAGAATTTTAGAAGACTTACTGAACTTATTTGCTGAATGTTTGTGTTTTAAATGGAGCATAATATCGTGTTGATTTATTGTGTTGTTTATGTTCTGTAAATCTATGAATTAATATTCATTTATATTATTTGTTTATACGAATTCCTTCATATTAGGATGATTATTTCCTTATTTCTTACTTTCAAAAGCAAAAAAACCCCAATAAATGGGGCTTTGCTTTATTTTTAACTTTTCAAAAATTAATATAACAAACTAGCTATTCTACGATATTATATCTTATCAGTCTTTTTTCACTAATAAAAGGACTACTTAAAAAAAAGTAAGTATCAAGAATTTTACCAACCCCATCTGCATAATAGTTATTCATAAATCTGGGATTTTGGATTCCAGGTTTGTAGTGTGGCATAAAGACTGTTCCTTTAAAGTTAATAGCATTAAATTCTCCGGCGGGAACAATTATTGTATTACCAGTCTCTTCCATTTGATAAGTTAGAATATAGAGTGTATCCTCAGATATGACCTCGGTTTTTGAAACAAGAGTGTCGGTAAAATTGCTTTCAGAGCATTTTATTATGCCGTTGGCATTTACAAGATAACCACTAGAATCTCTTAAATAATCGAGAATTTCCCATCTATCGCCATTGTATGGATAGTTGGTTCCCTCCAAAATAAAATATTGATTATTGTTAATAATTGTGTCGCGTTTAATTATCACGCTATCAGTTTTATTCATATCTGTTTCATTACCTAATGAATCGATTTTATAATGCTGATAAACCCAATAATTACCTGTTTGCAAAGGAAAATAATTTGACTCTACTGTAGGGTTTGAATTGGAATCGCCTTTATTGCAAGACACAAACAGGCTGATTACTAATACTAATAAAAATAACTTTCTCATTTTTTGATTTTTTAATGTTGTACAATTGATTTGAAAAAAATGAGTAATTATTTATCATAGAGGTTTGTTGATTTTGGTAATAAACGTTTTATAATATCAAATATTGCCAATAAGGATCTATAAAATTAAAATTTTTGCTTTGTTATAGTATTGAATACATAATGTATTTGAAATAATTAGGGATTTACTTCGTGAATCCTCGCGGGTGGGTGTATCAACAAAACCAATCTCAGGTAAGTTTTGTTTTGAATATCAGTTGATATAAAAAGCTGTGGTGGGTAATTTGGGATTTACTTCGTGAATCCTCGCG
>JBFFLX010000089.1:0-14233 GCA_041554435.1 Bacteroidales bacterium | reverse complement strand
GGAGCATGGAAGCCGTAATCCATTAATCGCTTTGCAATATCAATAACCGCAATATCGGCTGTTTTGAAAAACTCATTACAATCTAAAATCATTTCATGTCCAACATGACCATTTTCACCTCTGTATAAAATTGGATAATGATCTTTAAGTTTTTCTTTTAAATAATTGGCATTGAGAATGGCCACTTTTGTTGCTTCTGTTAAGCCTTCTCCTCCCAGCATTTTAAGATATGCATATGAAATAAGCAATACCAATGCGCTACCAAAAGGCGCGGCCGCAATTGCATTCATTGCTTTCTCTCCACCTGTTTCTGCATAAATATGACCAGGTAAAAATGGTTTCAAATGGCTTGCAACGCCAACAGGACCAACTCCGGGTCCACCACCTCCATGAGGAATGGCAAATGTTTTATGTAAATTAAGATGGCAAACATCAGCACCAATAAAGCCAGGGCTGGTAAGTCCAACCTGAGCATTCATATTTGCTCCATCCATATAAACCTGTCCGCCATTCTTGTGAATAATTGCAATCAGATCTTTTATTCCTTCTTCGAAAACACCATGGGTACTAGGGTAAGTAACCATTATTGCGGCTAGAGAATCTTTGTGCAGTTCTGCTTTTTCTTTCAAATCATCAAGGTCAACATTACCTTTTTCATCGGTTTTAACCACCACAACTTTATATCCTGCCATATTTGAACTTGCAGGATTTGTGCCGTGGGCAGAAGCAGGAATTAAACATATATCGCGATGACCCTGGCCTATACTTTCCTGATAATATTTTATAAGCATTAGTCCCGCATACTCTCCTGCTGCACCCGAATTTGGCTGGAAGGAAACTCCTGCAAAACCTGTTACTTCAGAAAGTATCCTTTCCATTTCATCGATAACCTCATAATAGCCTAAAGCCTGATTTTTCGGTACAAACGGATGAATATCAGTAAATTCCGGCCAACTTATTGGCATCAGTTCGGTGGCGGCATTTAGTTTCATAGTACAAGAACCCAGAGGTATCATACTCCTGTTAAGGGCCAAATCCTTATTCTCCAACTTGGTCATATACCTCATCATTTGTGTCTCCGAATGATATTTATTGAAAATATCATGAGACATAAATTCGGATTTTCTTATGAGTTGCGAAGGAATATTTTTCTTTTGGTTTACTTCTGCTCCTGCAAAATCAAGTTCAAACTTATCCACTTTATTGGCTTTTGCCAAAATAGCACCAATTATCGCAACATCTTTTGTAGTTGTTGTTTCGTCAAGACTAATTCCAATATGTTTACCATCTTCAAAATATCTGAAATTTACTTCCTGTTCTAAAGCAATGGTTTCAATTTCTTTGGAGGAAACGTTTTCCGGTAACTCAACATATAAAGTATCGAAGAAATTTTCATTCAGTTGTTTGTAACCTATTTTCTCCAGAGTATTATCCAAATCAACAGTTAATGAATGAATTTTTATTGCAATTTCTGTTATCCCTTCTTTTCCATGATAGAGACCATAAAATCCTGCCATTATTGCCAACAAGGCCTGGGCAGTACAAATATTTGAAGTTGCTTTTTCTCTTTTAATATGTTGCTCACGAGTTTGGAGGGCCATACGTAAAGCCTGGTTTCCATCCTTATCTTTAGAGATACCTATAATTCTACCGGGGATATATCTTTTATAATCTTCTGTAGTTGCAAAATATGCAGCATGCGGACCACCAAAGCCCATAGGAACACCAAAGCGTTGTGAAGAACCAAATACAACCTGTGCTCCCCATTCTCCGGGAGGAGTAAGCAACACAAGACTCATCAAATCGGCAGCAACTGCCAAAGGTATTTCTGCCTCGTTGGCTCTTTTGGCAATTTCTGTATGATCATCAATTTCTCCTTTTTGATCGGGATACTGGATCATACATCCATAAACATCTTCTGTAAAATTAAATTCAGAACGGTTTGTCACCACTAAATTTATTCCTTTTGAAGCAGCACGTATTTTTAGAACATCTATAGTGTGTGGAAACATCTGATCGCTAACCAAAAAAGTGTTGGCATTTGCTTTTTGCTGTTTTCTCGACCTGGAGTGAAAAAACATTATCATGGCTTCGGCAGCAGCCGTGGCCTCATCCAAAAGTGAAGAGTTTGCCAGCGGTAGTCCGGTGAGTCCTGAAACCATAGTTTGATAATTCAACAATGCCTCCAGACGTCCCTGAGAAATTTCGGCCTGATAAGGAGTATAAGAAGTATACCAACCCGGATTTTCAAATACATTACGCATAATTACTGATGGAGTAATAGTATTATAATATCCTAAACCGATATATGATTTAAATACTTTGTTCTTTTTAGATATATTTCTGATGTGTTCTAAGTACTCTCTTTCACTCATGCCATCTTCAATATCCAGTGGTTTGCTATAGCGAATGCTGGAAGGAACGGTCTGGTCAATCAATTGGTCAACCGATTGTAATCCCATGCTTTTCAGCATCTTGCTTATGTCGTTCGACAAAACACCATTATGTCGTTTTAAAAAACTATTGTTGTTCATTATCAAATAATATTATCGAGTAAAACCTATTTATTTTATTATTGTTACTAAATAAACAATTGGCCGCAAAAGTACTAATCTTTAATAAATAAATTACTTTATTATTAATCATAAATGAGTATTTTATATATACTCAATATATATGTGTTTAAATTTAATTAAATTTGTTTAGCTGATTTATATAACCAATTAATTAAAAAAATGAAGATCTTCGGACCTAAAAAAACTACTCCTTCTCGTGGACCATCTTATTTTGATAGAGAAAACCTTGTGCATACTTTGCAAGATTTAAAAAACATCTATTTTCCCAAAGGAAAAATTGAATATAATACCGATGAAACTATTATTTTCAATAATATGCAATTGAAGGAAATTACTATGAAAAAACTCAATCGTATTATTGGTGTACCTGATTATATTATTCCCAAACTAGAATATATTGATGATTATAGAATTGTTTTTTACCGACATTCAATCGGAAAATTTAATTACTTAATGCAGTTTCACTTTTGTAAAAATGATTTTTTGTTTGTAAACAATATGATAAGAAGTACTTATGTTTTAACTTATGAGGATAAAAAAAATATACTTGTAAGGTTAAAAGATAAATACTTTGCTGATGTTGAATTTGATTATTCAAAAGGATTTGATTTGCAAATAACCGACCAAGACAATAATTTCTTTTATACGATGGATGATGTTAACTTCTCAATAACTTACATAAACAATAGTAATAAGTTTGTGGAAATAATTGATAAGATAAAATCAAAAGGAGTTCTAAATGATAATAATCCATATCTCCTTTGAGTTTTTTTTGATGAATAGTTAAAAACGATATTAGAGTAGTTAAAAAATAGTTACAAGTATGTTAACTATTTTTTTTAGATTTGGTTTCACAAATTTATAACCAATTAAACTACTAATAATGAAACTATTCGGATCTAAAAAAAACAAATCTTCACGTGGAGCATCTTACTACAAAAGGGAAAACATTGTACATACCCTTGAAGATCTGAAACAAGTATATACTCCTAAAAATAAAATTGTACATAAAACAGAAGAGGTTATTATGTATAATAATATGATTTTATCAGAAATATCAGAGAAAGTTTTACGCAATGCCATAGGAGAAGCTCATTATATTATTAAAAACCTTGAGAATATCAATAATTATAAAATTCTATTCTACAGGCATAGTGTTGATGATTTCAATTATTTAATGCAATTTCACTTTTGTGAAAATACTTTCCTGTTTGTCAATAATATGGTAAGATCTTCTTATGTGCTTGGGAACAGAGAAAAGAAGAGTATTATGAACAGAATACAGGAGAAATATTATCCTGATATTGATTTTGATTTTACAAATGGTTTTGAACTACAAATCAATGATGCTGAAGGCAATTTTTTGTATACAACCGATAGCGTAAACTTTTCCATTACTTATATAAACAACTCACCGGTATTTAAAGATATACTCAATAAAAACAAACCAAATACTGGTTCTAAAGATAAATTTGAAGGAATAATATAATTTCTATCAGATTTCCAAAAAGCATTTTAACTAGTTTTGCCAACCGAATAACAAAATTTAAACCAGTGGCAGGAATTTATATCCACATACCTTATTGCAAACAAAAATGCCATTACTGCAATTTTTACTCCTTTGCTTCTACCAAGTATCGTGATGTGTTTGTGGAATCCCTAATAAACGAAATCAACTTAAGGAAAGATTATTTAGCAAACGAAAAAATAAATACTATTTACTTTGGAGGAGGAACTCCATCAATGTTAAATACTAATGAGATTAACGATATTTTAAAGCATCTTTATAATACTTTCAACATTAATAAGGAGGCTGAAATAACCCTTGAAGCCAATCCCGATGACCTTGATAAAGAAAAACTATCAGATCTTAAAAATTATACTGATATAAACCGTTTAAGTATGGGGGTTCAGAGTTTTTTCGATGAAGACCTTATTTACTTAAACAGGGTTCACAATTCAAAAAATGCAATAAAATCAATTGAACTGGCAAAAAATGCAGGTTTCGAAAATATGACAATCGATCTTATTTATGGCATTCCCGGTTTAACCGAAAAAAAATGGAGACAAAATCTCAAAACATTTTTTGATTTCCAAATTAATCATCTATCATCATATTCACTAACCGTAGAACCCAAAACAGCCTTAAACACTCTTATTTACAAAAAGAAAATAGCTCCTGTAGTTGAGGAAGAAAGCATAAAGCATTTTGATATTTTACTGGAAGAAACAGAGAAAAACAATTTTATACATTACGAAATTTCCAATTTTGCCCATGAGGGTTATTATTCGAAACACAATAGCATTTACTGGCTGGGGGCACATTATGCGGGATTTGGTCCTTCAGCCCATAGTTTTAACGGAAAAACCCGCCAATGGAATGTTGCCAATATGAAACAATATATCGAATCGGATACCATTGAAAAAGTTGTTGAGGAAGAGGAGGTTTTAACAAAAGAACAACGATATAACGAATACATTATGACTTCACTCAGAACAAACTGGGGTTGTGATACTGTTCATATTGAAAATGTTTACGGTGAAAAATATGTTGTACTATTTGAGGAGGAGGCAGTTAAGCATATAGAAAAAAACAACATTATTAAAGAAAACAGCGTATACAAATTAACAAAACAGGCAAAAATATTTGCCGATGGAATAGCTTCCGATTTTTTTATTTTTTAACGAAGATTAAATACCTGAACTTACCTAAAGGTTTATTTTTGCACAAATAAATCTAATACAATAAAAATGGCACAAATTACATTAAAAGGAAATCCTATAAATACAATTGGAAATCTTCCTGAAACAGGAACTACAGCACCCGATTTTACTTTAGTTAAAAACGATTTGTCGATGGGTAGTTTATCCGATTATAAAGGCAAAAAAGTAGTTTTAAATATTTTCCCGAGTTTAGACACAGGAACATGTGCGGCATCGGTTCGCAGGTTTAACCAGGAGGCATCGAATTTAGATAATACAGTAGTGTTATGTATCAGTAAAGATCTTCCTTTTGCTCAGGCACGTTTTTGCGGAGCTGAAGGTTTGGAAAATGTACATAATTTTTCAGATTTCCGCACAGGAGAATTTGGAAAAGCATATGGAGTAGAAATTATCGATGGTCCATTAGCGGGCCTCGAATCAAGAGCAGTTGTGGTGATTGATGAAGAAGGTAAAGTTGTTTATACACAACAGGTTACTGAGATAGTTGACGAACCCGATTATGAAAAAGCACTTGCTGCTTTATAAGAAATACTTTGTAATTAAAGGAAACACCGGGCTTTATGTTCGGTGTTTTTATTTATATGCAATAAAATAATATTCTCCTTCCTGATTATATGCTTTGCTTAAACCTTCTAAATTCATAGGTTTTTTTCCTTTAATCCAATCCTGAAGTTTATAAATATTCAATCCACAATCTTCCACCAAAACCTTGTAAATATCTTCCGGTTTAGTGCCATAATAATCGCTGGCTCCCAAACCAAATTCAAAAATTACACAAGGTTTATTTTTACTGATGATATTTTTTGCTCCTTGTAAAACTCCCAGTTCAGCACCTTCCACATCAATTTTAATAAGGTCGATTTTTGTATCATCTGTGATTAAGTCGTCGAGTTTATATAATTCAACATTAATTTTTTCAATATCAGGATTTTTTATGTCGTAATGACGCTTTTTTATTCCGCTATAAGCGGGAGCATTCTTTACATAGTTAAATGTTGTTTTACCCTTTTTATCACTTAATGCATATGGATAAATTTCCGCTCTTTCAGAAAACTTATTTTTCAGATTATTATATAAAAAAGGAATAGGTTCAAAAGCATAATGCTTTCCCTCAGGGGCAAATTTCAACATTAAATCCAGCATCTCGCCTTTATGACAACCAACATCAATACAATTTGAATTCTTGTTTAAAACAAATTTCATGATATCGATTGTAAGACGATCGTATTTCAGATTTTTCGTTAAATCGATTTTTAATTTTGTTAAAACTTCCCTTATGAGAGTTTTGATCATGCTCTATTTTTTAATACTTAATTTCGATACAAAATAACCAATAATGGGACTAAGCAAAAAACTCAACAAAAAGGAACCCTCAACACCCAGTTTACTTTTCTTTCCAATGTTATGAGAAACAATCAGAGATAGAGCATACCAAACTATAAAAACTAATATTATTATATATTCTGTCATATTAATAAAAAAAGATTAAGAGATAAATAATGGGAATTAATATTCCAACAATACTCATCCAGGCACCACGTCCACTAATTCCCTGTTTACCACGAGGAATTAATATTCCGGATATGGCAATAATTATTAATGCTCCAGCAAAAATATCAGAAAAAATTGTCCAATATTTTATGGGATTATAATGCAAATAATTTACTTCTCTGAAAACAGTTCTTTGCTTATTAACCTCTACCAATCCTTCGCCGGTTTCCATATTAATATGCACAATTCCGTCTTCTACAAATATTTTTAGATATTCATCATCAGGGAAATAGTGATTTTTATATTCCAAATCGGAATCAATTTTATCGACTAATTGCTTAACAAATTCCCTATCAGGTCTTCCACTAATTGGTTCTGTTTGTATTTCTTCGTTGGTAATGATATAATTAGGATTCCAATCACCAATATGGTTTAGAGCAATCCCTGATAAAGCATAAATAATAGTCATACCAAGAAAAAGGTAACCAAAATCTCTATGAATTACCCTATTCCATTTTCTCCATTTAAAAGCCATAAATTATGCTTAATCCATTTTATAAACTGAAAAATCTGATGCCATGATTGAATAAAAGGAAAGATATCCTTTTTCTGTTTCGGCAATTTGTGCTCTCATTCTGGCAATTTGATCCAGTTCGCTAACTGCTGCTTCATTTCCACCATGATCTTTAGGGTCGGCACTTTCCTTTTTACCTTGGCCTTCTCCAATCATTCCCTGATTGATTTCTTCTTCCCATTCTTTCAAATAGTCTTCGTCAACTCTCATTTCTTCAACTGTACCGGTAATTTTTAAGGTTTCCCCTACTAAATCGGTATTAAAAGCAGCAAGTTCTTCATTAGGAGTAACTTTAATACGTGCATCAGAGTTAGGATCAACAATAAACATCTTTTGTCCTCCATGAGTACAAACATGATCAACTAAACCCGTAAGAGCAATCTGTTTGCCTACAAAATTTCCAGCTAAAGAATCGAAATCGGCCATGTTTACATTAACTATTTCATTACTAACAACCTCCGTTGTTTTGTTGTTTTCTTCTGTTTGTTTAGTTGCATTTTCGCATGAAACAGCTACAAAAGCAATCGCTATTAAAACAAATAATAATTTTTTCATTGTGTGTATTTTTAATTAGTTTGCGAAGATAAAAATTTATCCATTATTCAAATAAATATAATCTTAATCAACATCAATTCCATCGTATTTAACTTCTTTGCCGGCACTATAAGAAATTGTTATTAAAATCAATCCGTTATAATCATATTTTTTCCAATCACCGTTTTTGCGCCCCATACTGTATTTTCCCTGTTTTTTTATTTTCCCGTTATCCCAATACCAGGTATGTTCTCCATTGGGAAGATCATCAACAAATTTACCTTCGAAGCTCAAACTACCATCATCATAATATGATTTCCATCTGCCGTTTCTCATTCCTTCAGCATATTCACCCTCTTCGCGGGTATCGCCATAAACATAATACCAAAATCCTTCTTTTTTCCCCTCAATATAGTCGCCGCTGGTAATTATCTTGCCATCACTGGAATATTCGGTCATCAAGCCATCCGAAAGTCCGTTTATAAAATTTTCTTCTCTTAACAATTTACCATCAGGATAATACCAATGCCAAATACTGTCGGCCTTCCCCATTTCATATTTTCCAATTTGCTCCAACTTACCGTTGGGATAAAAATATTTCCACTTACCTGTTTTTTTATCAGAAGAATAATCACCTGTGGCTTTTAATTTTCCATCAGGATAATATTCCTTCCAACTGCCTTCTTTTAATCCTGCATCGGTAAAAATTCCTTCTCCAATAATTTTTCCATGAAGAAAAATATAGGATTTTTCAACCTCACCTTCCTCATTATATTCTCTTCTAACCCCTTCGGGAATTCCATTTTTATCGTAAGTAGCAACAATTTTTACCTTTCCATCGGGATAATAATCGGTTCTTACATCAAGTTTTGCAAGTTCTTCTGCCTTTTCAATTTTCTCACCATTTACAAATTTCGTTGCCGAAATCAAATCACCATTTTTATCATATTCTTTGAAATAGCCGTTTTTCAATCCGTGTTTAAAATTACCTTCTTTCCAAAGCACTTCATTATCATAAAACCACTTCCATTTACCATTGGGGAGTGTGTCGGCATCGTAACGATTAATTCTTTCACGTTGAACAATATAACCTTTTTTGTAGGTAATAAGTTGAATTATATTTCCATCTATATCATATTCCTTTGCAAGTCCGGTTTCAAGTCCGTCTTCGAAAGGAATTTTAAGTTTCACTTTTTCGTTGGCAAACAAAACATAAGAATATCCCTGTTTTACATCATTTTTAAAATTATCCTTTAATATTTCCTTTTCCTGATAAGTGGTTCTAAAACCATTTTTTTTACCTGCTTTATAATTAATTTTTAAAACTAATTTTCCTTCTTCATCATAAAATTTCCAAAGGCTATCCAGTAAAAATTCTTTTCTATTACCCTCCGATTTTAAAACTCCATTTTCATAATAATTTTTCCAGTAGCCATCGGGCTTTCCCATTTTCATAGTGCCTTCACTGGAAATATTACCATTTTCAAAATAAAAAATATTATAGCCATTAGGATTTACATTGCTTTCCTGCTGGGAATAAGCAACATATATTTGGCTCATAAAAGCAAATAAAAACAGTATTTTAATAATCTTCGAAAAATTCACTTAAACATTTTAATTTCCAACAGTACGACCTTTTACTATTCGTTTCTTCTTTTGAAACTTATAGATATTATCTTTTTTAACTTTTAAAAAAGTTTTATCTCCTCCGGGAACCAAAAAATACACCAAAGTATCATATCTAACTTTTCCATAATCGTTTTCCCATGCAAGTGCTGTTATCTGATAAAGATTATTTTCATTAACAATAAACTTCAAATCACGGTTAAAACCCTGTTCAAAAGCAACATCAATACGTTTTCCTGAATAATCAACGGCTACACCAGGAGTATTCTTTGGAATAATTATTTCTTCTACATATTGTCCGTTTTCAAACTTTATTTCACCTCTGGCAATTTTTGTTTCATCATAAGTTAAGTTGCGCTTTAAAACCAATTTTTTACTATTATAAAATTGCACATCTTCAATATTTAATCTATTATCATTTAACTGATTACGCATTTCCTGAGTAAAATAAATAGTTGAATTACATGATCCCAACATTATCAATGCGATAATTGTTAAAAGAGGAAAAAACTTTCTGTTCATAGCAATAAATTAAATCAGTTTTAATTCTTTGGAAATATCCAGCATTCGTTGGATAGGTTTCCTGGCTTTTTCAATTATTTCAGCCTCTAAAGATATGGAAGGTTTTTCATTCAGCAAAGCCAAATATAATTTTTCCATGGTGTTAAGTTTCATATACGGACAGTCGTTACAAGAGCATGTTTCGTCGGAAGGAACTATTAAAAATTCCTTATGCGGAGAATTTTTCTGCATTTGATGAATAATACCCGATTCGGTTGCAACAATATATTTTTTCGAATCATCACTTTGGGTAAATTTAAGCATTGCAGTTGTAGAACCTATGAAGTCGGCCAATTCCAAAACCGGAGCGTTACATTCAGGATGAGCAATTAACTTTGCGTCAGGGTTTTGCTCTTTCATTTTAATTATTGCCTCGGTAGAAAGTATATCATGAACCTCACATGTACCATTCCAAAGAACCATATTACGGCCGGTAACCCGGTTAATATATCCTCCTAAATTCTTATCGGGAGCAAAAATTATCTTTTGATCTTTTGGCAAAGATTCAACAATTTGAACAGCATTACCCGAAGTACAAACAATATCGGTTTCGGTTTTAATTGCTGCTGTGGTATTTATGTAAGAAATTACCAGATGGTCAGGATATTTCTTTTTGAATTCCTTGAATTCATCAATGGGACAAGAGTCGGCAAGAGAACATCCGGCTTCCAGATCGGGCAGTATAACCGGAATATTTGGATTCAGCATTTTAGCTGTTTCAGCCATAAAGTGAACCCCCGCAAACACTATCATATCAGCATTTACTTCACTTGCCTTTTGTGCCAAACCTAAGCTATCACCAATATAATCGGCAATATCCTGAATTTCAGGAACCTGATAAAAATGCGCCAGAATAATCGCATTTTTTTCTTTTTTTAATTGAAGTATTTTATCTTTGTAATCCATCGCAAAAATCTAAAATTTCAGACTCCAAAAATACTATTAACAAACATCTATAACAATAAATAATTATTTAAATTAAATAATATAATGTTATTAATATGCTGTTAGTAGCTTTAATAAAATTATGGGTTTAAATTTTGTTTTTATAAATACTCTTTTGAATGAGCATCTTGTTAACAAGTTGTAATCAATTAAAATTATAATAATCAATAAACTAAAGTGTAATTAACAATTTGTTAGTAATTGGTAGTGTTAATAAAAACAAATGTATTAAGAGATGTTTCATTGTTCATTTCCCTACAACAAGTTTTTATAACAAACACTTATTCGCGAGTGACTAGCAAATATGTTTTTTCCATTGTTAACAAACTACGATTAATGAACTTTTTGCTAACATTGGTTTTACGATATTAACAATAATAGTTTGATAAGTATTAATCAATTGTAATATAATATTTTACAAAAGTTTGAATCTTTGAATAAAATTAAAAAGCATTAGTTTTCAATATGTTTATTAAAGCCGTTTAATTTGATTAATTTTGTTTTTTAAAATTATCAACAATGACAAATAGTGGTACGGTTTTAGCCATGGCATCAGATCATGGTGGTTTTGAGATGAAAGAGTTCATAAAAGAGCAATTAATTGAAGAAGGATATGACATAAAAGATTTCGGAACAAACTCAGATGAGAGTGTGGATTATCCAGATATGATACATCCTGCAGCAAAAGCAATAAATGAAGGAGTAATTGAAAGAGGAATTATTTTTTGTGGAAGCGGAAACGGAGCACAAATGACGGCTAATAAATATCCTAATGTAAGAGCCGGTTTGTGCTGGACTGTTGAGCAGGCAAGTTTAATACGCCAGCACAATAATGCCAATATTATTTCCCTTCCGGGAAGATTTGTTAGTTTTGATGAGGGCCTGGCTATGGTCAAAAAATTTTTATCGACTGATTTTGAGGGAGGAAGGCATACAAGAAGAGTTGAGAAGATTAATAAAATACTTAAATAAGAATAATTTTGAAAGCAAGTCCTGAAAAAATAGCATTTCTAAAAGCATCTGAAAAAATAAGTTTCGATAAAGAACATCGTGAAACTATAAACTACAATATTTCTAAATACGATACAGCGGTTGATAAGGGTCAGAAAATATATTCTGATATTGAGTTAGCAAGAAGCAGGGCAGGATATTTAAAATATAAAGTAATAAACGACCTTGATAAATACCTCATTGAGTTTGAAGATAATTTTACAAAAAACGGTGGTAAAATAATTTGGGCTCAGGATTCTGCTGAAGCCATAAAGGAAATAAAAAAAATAATTAAGCATCATGGTTTAAAAAAGATGGTGAAATCAAAGAGTATGGTAACTGAGGAGATAGAACTCAATGCTGCTCTTGAAAAATCCGGAGTTGAGGTTTATGAAACCGACTTAGGAGAATTTATTGTACAGAAGGCCGGACAAAAGCCTTATCATATTGTTACTCCGGCTATGCATATGTCGAAGGAAGATGTTGCAGAATTATATACAGAAAAATTTGATGTAGAACCCAACTTAAGCCCTGAAGAATTAACACTTTTTACCCGTGATTTTTTAAGAAAGAAATTTATTGAATCGGATTTGGGTGTTAGTGGAGCCAACTTTTTAATTGCCGACACAGGATCGATAGCATTAACAGAAAATGAAGGTAACGCTATGTTATCAATGTCGTTTCCAAAAATACATATTGCAATTTCTGGTATTGAAAAATTAATACCCAACCTGGAAGATTTGGATTTATTCTGGCCATTACTAGCCACACATGGCACAGGACAACAGTTAACGGCCTATAATTCAATAATTAGCGGTCCACGTTCTGAAAATGAAAAAAGCGGACCAGAAGAAATGTATCTGGTACTTTTAGATAATGGAAGATCTAATTTACTGGCTCAGGAAAAGCAGCGTCAGGCTTTATCATGTATTAGGTGTGGTGCTTGTCTTAACTCATGCCCTGTTTATAAAAATGTAGGCGGACATACTTATGATACAACTTATAGTGGTCCGATAGGTGCGGTTATTACTCCTTATTTAAAGAACTTCAAATCGTATAATCATTTGAGTTATGCATCTTCTCTTTGTGGAAAATGTACAACAGTATGTCCTGTTAAAATACCTCTCCACGATTTTTTATTGCTAAACCGCAACGAAGCTGTTAAGAGAAATATTCCGCCATTTATGGAAAAACAAGCCAATAAATGGTCATCTGTGGCATTGGGTTCACGCAATTTATTGGATATGACAAGCGGATCCACAAAAAATTTCTTTGGTAAAAAGTTTGGCTCTAAAGCCTGGGGTCCAAGAAGAGAGTTTCCCGAGTTTGCACCCAAAAGTTTCAGTCAAATATGGAAAGACAAAGAGAAACAATAATATCTTTTTCTTTTATTATTTAATATTTATACACCTATTTTAATAATGGCTAAAAAGCAAAAATACTATGTTGTTTGGAGGGGAATAAAGCCCGGAATTTATAATTCATGGGAAGAATGTAAAAAACAAACAATTGGTTTTGAAGGCGCTCAATATAAGTCGTTTACGTCTATGGCGGATGCTAAACACGCTTATTCGAAATCGTATTGGGAGATAGCCAATTTAAAGGGAAAGAAAAATTTGTTGGAATTAAACACTAACGACAAACCAATTTTACCCAGCATATCGGTTGATGCGGCTTGTGCCGGAAATCCGGGAACTCTCGAATTTCAGGGAGTATATACCGAAACACAAACACCTCTCTTTCAAAGGGGACCTTATAAAATGGGAACGGTAAATATTGGAGAATTTCTGGCAATTGTTTTGGGCCTGGCCTGGCTGAAAAAAAATAAACTTGATTACCCAATTTATTCGGATTCAAATACTGCCATTGCATGGATAAAAAAGAAACAGGTAAATACTAAACTTGAATGGACTAAGGAAAACGAAGAACTTCTTAAGGCCGTGCATAATTCATTAAAATGGTTGAAAGAAAACAAATTCGACAATAAAATATTGAAATGGAAAACCGATATTTGGGGGGAAATTCCTGCTGATTATGGTAGAAAATAAAAACCTGTCATCGGGGGTGACAACAGGTTTTTGTAAAAAAAAGGAAAACTTAATTAAAGCACAAAATCAACATAGCAGGTTGCTAATGGTTTTTAAATCAATATTTTATAAATTTTTTAGACATCATTTTATGATTATTAAATATGGAGATAATATATATTCCG
>JBFFLX010000088.1:0-14518 GCA_041554435.1 Bacteroidales bacterium | reverse complement strand
TTCCTTTGCGCCCTTCGTGTTGCACTTTGCGTTCCTTTGTGGTTAAACTTAAACTCATATTTCAACTTCTATTTTCTTACCACCAAGGAACTCTAAGGATGGCAAAAGTAGCACTAAGTTTTTTCCTTTGCGCCCTTCGTGTTGCACTTTGCGTTCCTTTGTGGTTAAACTTAAACTCATATTTCAACTTCTATTTTCTTACCACGAAGGAACACTATGGATGGCACAAAGTAGCACCAAGTATTATTTTATCACACGTTTGATTCCATCCTTCAAATGTTTGACATTAAAGTTTACTAGCAGGCCTAATTTGCAACCGCTAAGTTTTAAATAAGTAAGTATTTGTGCCATATGAATATCACCCAATGCTTCTACAGACTTAAGTTCCACAACTACTTTATTCTCTACCAATAAATCAACACGATAACCAATGTTTAGTTTTATTTCTTCATAAACAAGAGGTAATGGTGCTTGTTTTACAACACTTAATCCTGACTTTTCGAGTTCATAATATAAACACTCCTCATAAGCACTTTCTAATAAACCAGGACCCAAAGCAGAATGCACCTTGAAAGAACAATCTAAAACTATTTTGAAAATACTTTCTATATCCATCTTAACTGTTTTTTACTAAGCAATATTTTGAACATATTCTCTGAAATACAAAACTACTTATTCTACAAAAAAATTACCATTAAGTAGCCAAAGAATATTAATCACACTTTTTCCTTTGCGCCCTTCGTGTTGCACTTTGCGCTCCTTTGTGTTTAAACTTAAACTCATATTTCAACTTCTATTTTCTTACCACCAAGGAACACTAAGGATAGCACAAAGTAGCACTAAGTTTTTTCCTTTGCGCCCTTCGTGTTGTACTTTGCGCTCCTTTGTGGTTAAACTTAAACTCATATTTCAACTTCTATTTTCTTACCACGAAGGAACACTAAGGATGGCACAAAGTAGCACTAAGTATTTACTTCCTTTTTACTTTGCGTCCTTGGCGATGCACTTTGCGACCTCTGCGGTTAATCTTATTTTAAATTCCAAATACATAAACTCTCCCATCTTGTGCCCCTACAATAATCATATTTTCAATTACAGCAGCAGTGCCTATAATCGGACTACCAATTTCATAGGACCAAATTTTTCTTCCTGTTTTTAAATCCAACAAATATATCCTTCCATCTGTTGATGTAATTATCACCTTATCATCGGTAATTATTGGCGAACTTTCTATTTTGCGAAGAGTTTTAAACTCCCATAAAATATCGCCATTTAATTTATCAAAGCAGTAAAGTTTTTTATTTTGAGAACCTATGATTACCTTATTTTCAGATATTGCAGGTGATCCAAGATAAGCCCCGGCACCTTCAAATTTCCATATAATTTTCTTTTTTGAGATATCAACTTTAAAAAATACACCATCATAATTTCCAAAATACGCATTATTATTTTCTATGGCCGCAGAAGATGCAATATATGTTCCAATGTTAATTGTATCGAACCTATTTCCACTATCAGTATTTACAATGTGCAAATAACCATCGCAGCCTCCGAATATTATAATTTTACCATTTGTAGCTGCGGCTCCATTAATAAAATTATCAGTTTCGTATTTCCACAAAAGTTCTCCGGTTTTAGCATTCAATGAATAAAGGAAATAATCGTAACTACCGAAAATAATTTGTTTATTTTTTTCTCCGGGAAGGTAAGCCCAGTTTGCTGAACCTGAGATTTGTCCATCGGTTTTAAACTGCCATTTTACTTCGCCAGTTTTAGCATCAAGGGCAAACATAATTCCTTCCAAGGAGCCCACATAAACTGTATTGTCAAGTAGCAATGGCGCAGCTTCAATGGAGGTTTCCGTTTTAAATTTCCAGTTTAGTTTTCCCTTTTTTGAAATTGAATAAACACCACCATCATCGGAGCCAATAAAAATATCGCTCCCACAAATTACGGGTGACGACTTTATAATATCTTCAGTTTGAAAGGTCCATAGCAACTTAAGTGAATCGGGAATTTTAACATCAGCCTGTCCACTTAATGCCGCATCGCCACGATATGAAGGCCAACAATTTTGTTGAGCAATTCCTGAGAGAGGGATCCAAAAAACTATCAATATAAGTGTTATATGCCTCATAATCATTTCATTGAAATAGCCCCTGTGGGACAAGCCTTAGCACATCTTTCGGCTGTATTTGTAAATATTTTATTTATCGACTTATTAAACGGAATACTTATTTCCACATCGAAACCACGGCGGATATTTGTAAATCCAAGCGAATCTTTTTCAAGAGCAGAAATTTCAACACATAAGTTACATCTGATACATTTCTCCGGTTCATAAACGATTAAATCGTGTTGGAAATACTTTTTAATTTTTTTCCTTTCACCGAATAAAAACTTTTTTCGGTCAGCCTGATATTTGTCTGCAAATATGCGAAGTTTACAAGTATCAGGTTTTCGGCAATCGCAATGCATACATCTTTTTGCTTCGGCTGTAGCCTGATTAATTGTAAAATTGTCAAGTTTCCCTTTTTCTAAAATATGACGTTGGTCAGAAGTGGTTTCTTTTTGATATTCCTCAATTTCTTCTTCAAAGAGTTTGCCGAATTTAGAGTTAAACATCCGGTGCTTTTTTTCAGGCTTTTCACCATTCAAATACTGATGCACAGAAAAGGCGGCTGCTTTTCCCTGAGCGACAGAGGTGACGGCCATTCTTCGGGAGCGGATAATATTTCCACAGGCAAATATTCCCTGCTGGTTTACTTCAAAGGTATCTCTGTTGATTATTAGTCCGAATTTATCATTTTCAAATCCGAATTTATCAAGATTAGACGTATCAAAATTACCCATAGCAATAACAACGGCATCAAATCCTTCCTTAATCTCATTTTGAAATAACTCTTTGTCTATCAACTTATTTAAACGGAATTCTGCCCCATATTTTTTCAAAACATTAATTTCTGCATCTACTGCTGAATTTGGTAATTTTTCTTCGGGTATATCATATCTTAGTGTACCACCTGCTTCCTCATTTTTATCGAAGAGAACACAATCATGGCCATGTTTCAAAAGATAAAAAGCACATGCTAATCCGGCAGGTCCTGTGCCAATAACAGCAACTTTTTTATTGCTTTTTATTTCCTTTTGAGGAAGATAAATGTTTTGACTTTCCAAATCTTTGGCAGCTACAAACTTCTTCAAACTACAGATGGAAACAGCCTCATCAACTTGTGTTCTGCGACAAGCTTTTTCGCAAGGTGCCGGACAGATATATCCCAATATTAAGGGCAGAGCAATTTCCTCTTTTACTATTTGCAGAGCTTCAGCAAACTTGCCTTCTGAAATCAGTCTGTTCATGAGAGGAATATCCATAAAAGCAGGACAACTTGGGCGGCAAGGAGCCTCACAATCGCCAACATGGTCGCTTAGCAGAAGTTCCAGAGATTCTTTTCTCGCCTCAAAAATTTCTTCGTCATCAGTAATGATTTCCATATTTTCGCTGGCAGGCAAGGCGCATGAAGGATGTAATTTTCCCGTTTTAGCATCTTTCACCAAACAAAGCATACATGAAGGATGATTTGTAAAGCCCTCATGAAAACACATCGTAGGAATTTTCACCCCCATGTTTTCTGCGGCTTTTAAAACGCTGGTTCCCTGAGCAACTTCTATGCTTGTATTATTTATTTTTAGTTTAATCATTGTAAAATCACAGCATTAACAGGACATACCTGACGACAGATATCGCATTTTATACATTTTTCATTGTCTACAATATGCACTTCATAAGGTTTAAAACCAATGGCATCTGTGGGGCAGTCCTGAGCACATTTCGTACATCCTATACATTCGTCATTAATGAAATATTTTACCATTTCGGTGCATTTACCTGTGGGACATTTTCCATTAATATGATCAAGATACTCATGCTTAAAATAATTTAATGTAGAAAGTATTGGATTTGGAGCCGTTTTTCCTAATCCACACAAGCTTCCTTTTTTGGTGCTTTTAGCAAGTTTCTCAAGAATTTCAAGATCCTCAACTTTCCCTTTTCCAGTGCATATTTTATTCAGTATCTCCAGCATACGACGAGTACCAACACGACAGAAAGTACATTTTCCGCATGACTGATCTTGTGTAAAAGACAGAAAATATCTGGCTATATCCACCATACAGTCATCCTCATCGAGCACAACAAGTCCGCCCGATCCCATCATTGCTCCTGCTTCTGAAAGTGATTCAAAATCGATTGGAATATCTGCCATAGATTCGGGAATACAACCTCCCGAGGGCCCACCAATCTGTACAGCTTTAAAAGCCTTACCATTGGGTATTCCTCCACCTATTTTTTCAACAATTTGCCTTATTGTAATCCCTATAGGGACTTCAATTAGTCCTCCCCTATTAATTTTCCCGGCCAGCGCAAAAACCTTCGATCCCTTACTATCTGCCGTTCCAATTTTCGCAAAAGCCTCCGCTCCTTCCCTTATAATCCAAGGAATAAGAGAAAGTGTTTCCGTATTATTAATAAGCGTAGGATAATCCCATAAACCATTCTCAGCAGGATATGGAGGGCGCATACTTGGGATTCCTCTGTTACCTTCTACTGAAGCAATAAGAGCAGTTTCTTCACCACAAATAAAAGCACCTGCGCCTTCAAAAACTTTTAAATCGAATGAAAAGTCAGAATTCAAAATATTATCACCAAGCAGTTTGTTATTCTCACATATATTCAGTGCTTCCTTTATACGGCTTACAGCCAGAGGATATTCTGCACGTATATAAAACAATCCGGATTTTGCTCCCACAGCATAAGCAGCAATCATCATACCTTCAATTATTCTGAAAGGATATGATTCCAGTAACATCCTGTCCATGAACGCCCCCGGATCTCCTTCATCACCATTACAGATTACATATTTGATTTCAGCATTTGCATTTTTAACAATCTCCCATTTTATTCCTGAAGGGAAACCACCACCACCTCTACCTTTTAGGCCGCTTTTTTTAATAGTATCAATTATTTCATCAGGAGAAAATTGAGTAATACATTTTTTCAATGCCTGAAAACCTCCAAGCCGCCTGTACTCAGATAAATCGTTAGGTTTTATGAAACCTCTGTGTTCTGTTGCAATATTTATCTGGCCTTCCAAAAATTCAGAAACCGGAGAGTCTACCATCTCTGAGGAATATCTCTGTGTTGATTTTGGAATTCCATTTAGCACATAATCATCGAAAAAGCCAAGGGCATTTGTCCTTAATCGTGTGAATAAATTTTTCGATTTGAAATGTTTTCGAATAATCTCATTAACCTCTTCGGCCTTAATTTTTGTATAAAAATATGGCGTTTCATCGGGTTTGTGAATTTCAAGTAATGGTACCTGATTACAAATTCCAACACATCCAACCTGCTTTACATCAACATTTGTTTTATTGGATTTGAGCGATTTTTCCAACTCCATTTTAACATTGGAACTACCACTTGCAACGCAACAGGAACCTAATCCGATTCTTATTTCACCTTCAATTTCAGTATTTGATTGGGATAGGGAAACTTTTTTGCTTTCAGGATTTTTTTCCTGTTCAAGAAATTCTTCAATAATTTCAGAAACTTTCGAAGGTTCCACATGACCGAAAGTAGTATGGTCAATTTGCACTACGGGAGCAATTGTGCAACATCCCAAACATGCAACTTTATCAACAGTAAACAACTTATTTTTATCTGTATCTTCCCCTTCGTTCAGTTTAAGTTCTCTTCTGAAGGCATCGTAAACCAACATAGCACCTTTTACATGGCAGGCAGTTCCTACGCAAACCTTTATAATATGCTTACCAACAGGATTATGTCTGAACTGAGAATAAAAAGTGGATATCCCATAAATACGTGCAGGACTAATATCAGTAGTATCGCAAACCCTTTGCATGGCTTCTTGGGGCAAATAGTTAAATTCTGCCTGTATTGCCTGCAAAATTGGGATCACTGCGTCAACAGTTTTGCCTTTTTCTGCTATTATTTTATCTACTACTTCTATCATTTCCCTATACAGAATAAATGTTTATTCCCTCTGATATAAATTTTTCCATCTGCAAAAGCAGGTGTTGTCATTCCATCTTCGCCAAGCGGACAATCTCCTATCGATACAAACTCTCTTTCGGCCTTAAAAATATGCATTATGCCCTGCATATCCATCAAATAAATTTTTCCTTCCACCAACATGGGAGAAGAGTAAAATCCATTATCGTTTTCCTGTTCCCACAATATTTCACCTGTTTTTGCATCATAACATAAATAAACTCCATAACTAGTGGCCATGAAAAGCAAATCTTCGGTTGCAACCGGACTAGGAACATCCGACATATAATCGGTGCTCTCCCATAAAATTTCAGGATTATCTCCGATTTTTATCGCCACCAATTTTGCATATTCATTTACTGCATAAACTAAGCCGTTGGAGTATGCAACAGATGGTCCTACTTCTCCAAAAATGCAATCAACACTCCAGTTAAGTTTTCCTGTTAAAGGATCATAGGAATCGACGCTTGGATCGGCAACCAAAAGTACTTCAGTTCTATTTCCGGTATTTACTACCACAGGTGATGCCCAGGAAACCTTTACTTTTCTTGGCGCTTCCCATAGAGTAGCTCCTGAGGAAGATTCAAGTCCCATAATTTTTGGCGACTTTTTAATATCATATTGTACAATGAGAACATTTTGGTACAACATTAATGATGAAGAATGGCCGTAATGATTATCAGGATCGCCGAGATTTCTGGCCCATAGCCGATTACCCTCCATATCGAAAGCAATGATATCGCCATTTGCAAAAATTGCATAAACACGTCTCCCGTCGGTTGTTAAGGAAGGTGCTGCCTGACCTGTGTCTTCAGTAACTTCAGGTGATGTGGCCGGAGATCCTTCAATATTTTTAACCTCCCCTGTCCATAATATTTTTCCGGTATTTCTATCAATACAATACACTTCCCGCTGTGCGGAATTTGCACCGGAAACAAAAATTTTATCTCCCCAGATAATGGGAGAATTATATCCATGAAGAGGAATTTCAACTTTCCAAACTACATTCTCCCCTGTTGTTGCATCCCAACTTGTGGGAATATTTTTACGATATGATATTCCATTACCTCCTGGACCTCTGAAAGAAGCATGATTTTTTAATATTTCATCTTCAGATGGATACGCATTTAGGATTTTTTTCGGTGTTTCAACAACTCCTTTTTCTTCAGTTGATACAAGAGGTTTCTTTTCCGATTTATCATCAGAAGCTTGTTCATTAGTTGTACTTACTATTTTTTCAACTTCCTCTTCTGCTTTTTCAGTTTCATTAATTATTGTAAGTTCATTGCTTGCTTGATCCTCTTCTTCTATAAAAATATCTTTATCTGCTGTTGTTTGAGTTTCTACAGAAGTATTTGTAAGCTTATCTTGATTGCCGGCAATTTTAAACTCTTTGGATAAATCGTTATGCGTTAGAAATGCCAACAGCAGTGCCGTTCCAACCAGGACAATTCCACTGATTGAAATCCACTTGCGGGCATTTTTTTGCTCGACAAAGGAATTTTCATTTTCATCAATAACAATCACTTTTGGTGAATTTGATTTTACTATCTGCATAGCAATAACTAAAACAGCAATACTCAATAACAGTAGATACCCTCCCGTTCTTACCTGCCATTGATTAGTAAAATAGGCTTTTCGCGAAAGTAAATCAACAGTTCTTATTTGTTCCCTCAACAAACTGTCAGATGGATTAACGTTTAATTTTTCAACAAGAGAGTTTATTAATTCTGTATTTACAGGGTCTATTGTTTTATACTGAGCATAATTAATTATTAAAATAATGGAAATAACAAAAGCGAATATACCAGCAATTTGGGCTACTCTTTTCCAAATTTTTATGTTTGATTCAGTACTACTCATATTTTTATTTAATAAAATCCTTATACTTTATATCTCAACTTTCTTCTTTTATCTTTCTTCTTTTATCTTTTTTCATCAACAACCGGACAATAATCCATACACCTTGCACAACTCAAGCATTCACCTTTATTTGGCTCGTAATCGGTTCGGTACTTAAAAATAGATAATCCGGCAAGCGTTAGTCCGAATACCAAACCCAGGAAACCACCAAGAATCATTCCGCCTATATTGAAATCACTTATTATTTCATTTGCCTCTGTAAATAATTGCTGATCTGATTTTCCTGCAGACCTGTATGCCTCTATCTCTAAAGGTTCTATATATTCACTATCGTTTTGTATTTCGGGATTGTTTTTTAATTCAAGAATATTGTGTGCCAGCCTAACCTTTGGATGAACCATTGCAAGGTTTTCATGAAACTGCGAGCCGGTATAAACTCCCACTACTATTAAAGCCGGAATTATAGCAGCCAAAATCAAAAATCTCCTTACAGTATTTTTACGAGGCTCTCTCATTTTCAACATATCCGGTTCTTCAATTGCTCCAAAAGGACATGAATTTTCGCACAGCTTACACTGTATACATTTTGAAGGTGTTATTGTCATATGTTGCTTAGATACTCTGCTAAACAAATTCAATAATACGCCATAAGGACAAAAGAAACGGCAGTATGGTCGGGCGATGAATATACTTGTCAGCAAAAATATTCCACCAAGTACAAACATTAAAAAGTCGGCATCCAAGCGGTAAATTCCAATAAACGGATCGTAACGACAAATTATAAAGTCGGTGGATGTGGCCGCATAGAGTATTGCCAATCCGAAATAAATGTATGGGATAAGTCCAAGTAATTTTTGAAGCCATGATTTCATCTGCATAGGCTTCCACACAAAAATATCCTGTATTGCTCCCAAAGGACATACTCCCGCACAAAATACTCTACCAAAAAGTAAAGAATATATTAAGGGTATCACAAAAAATGCAATTACAGTTAGCGGTATTTTATATCCCGGATTGAATAATGCCAAAGCAACATTTTGTATTGAGCCAACAGAGCAAACACATCCTTCACGGTAAAAGCCAAAATATAAAATAGAGAATATGGAAACCCAAAATACACCTCTTCGCGACCTCTTTTTGAGAACCAGCCAACTAACAACTGACAAAGCCACTATCAACACAAAAACATCAAAAAATTCCATGAAATCTGACCGTGGAACAGGAATCTGTGTCTCAGGTTGTACATGCCCCGACTCGAAATCAGGTTTGGGAAAACGCTGTGCCTGAACTTCAATCGCCTGAATTGACATCAAAATAGTAAGGAAAAATACTATTTTTATTATGTATGTCTTTGCTAAGTTATATCTCATGTCCGCTAAAACCTTTAAAAAGAGAATTACTACTTGCAGGAACTCTGCTAAAAGCATCTGCAGGACAATTTCTGGCTATTGCACATTCGTTGCAGTTTACACAAAGATCATGGCGCACCTGCAATTGGAGAGAGCCATTACCAAAAGCACCACAACCGGCAACACATTTGCCACAGCCTATACATAAATCTTCATCTATCTGATATTCGAAAAATGGATCTTCAACAAACTTTCTTTGTATTGCAGCTGTAGGGCAAAGTTGATTCTCAGCTGCTGTGGTTAACTTTTTTGTGCCCGGTTTGAAAAATCCGCCGCATAAATCACAATATCCGCACATATCAAAAACATGCACACATTTTACAGCCGAAGGGGTTAAAACACAATTGGTTACACATCTTCCGCATTGAATACACTTTTCAGGATCCAACTGCCACACCAGGTCTTCCGATGAAGCATTCTTGGCAAGGAATATTCCCAAACCACCTAAGCTTATACCTGCAGATATTCTTAAACTTTTGTTTATGAAATCTCTACGACTGGTTTTATTATTGGAATTGTCCATTTGTATTTCAATTGTGTTATAAATAACATTTTTCCATAAACATTATGCTCCGCCGGAGCATTTTTTTCTATTTATTATTTCTATTAAAAGTTTTTGCCTCAGGCAATTTACATTCTTTAAGCTTTCTGCAATTCTTACAAACAAATTCAAAATCACAGGCCTCATCTGACTCCTCACGCAACAACAGATACCCACTACCCCCAACTAATACTGCCATTCCAGCCATTCTAAATGATTTTTTTATGAAATCTCTACGTGTTTGCATTGATAATAGTTTATGATTTATTGCTTGTAAAAATTCTTATTAATCCTCTCATAGGATCCAAAATAATAACTCTGTTTTCAGAATCAACTGCAACATCCAGACCTCTGGTTCCTTTGTCAAATTGCTCTGGTGTTGCAACCACACTATTAAATTCTCCAGAAGGTAAGTGTATTTTTACCCTTACTATCCCCTTTTCAGTGGTAACAAAAGATCCATTGGATAAAATTGCCATATTCGAAGGGTTACAGCATCCGCTAAATCCATCCAGATTCATGGATGTTTTCTTCCATGAAGATTTAAGATTTCCATATTTATCATAAGCCTCAAACTGATGCCTTCCCGAATTTACGACCCATAATTCATCATCGCGGCCAATGGCAATATCAAAATAAGGACTTGGAATAACGAACCCCTGAATTCCTTTTATGGAATCCTTTCTCCCAATTTCATTTACTAATTTTCCATCCAGATTGTAACGATAAACAATTTTATTTCCTGCATCTGCTACAAAAACAGAACTATCCGCTAAAGCTATACTTGTTATTACAACTTTATCATTTAGCACTTCCCATGAACCCATTTTTTCGCCATTGGAATTCCATATTTCGATATGATCTCTGGCTCCAATGTAAATGTCCTTATCATCACTTACCTTAATACTTAACGCTTCTGTTCCTGTATTTATCTCATTTAGCAGATTAGCGTTTTTGTCATAAATCAGAATTTTATCTTTTCCTGTGACGTAGATATTATCATCCTGATCAACAGCCACTGCCTTCAATTTTTCAATATCCGGTGCAAAATTTTGTAGTTCAGAATAACTCACAAGAGATGAGTCAACCTCAGTAAAAGAATCCAGATTAAATTCATAAATATTTTTCTCCGGTTTATCAAGTCCAATAAAAAAGTCGACAGCCATAAAGCCGACCACCGAAATTATCACAACTATTGCAATACCTATTATTATCTTATTTTTTTCCATAATCCTGAATATCAATACATACCATTTGTTTTGAGTCTCTCACTAACATTTTTCCATCTGCAATTGCTATTGGTCCCCATGCATCATGTCCTTGTAAGATTCTTTTTTTATCAAGAGTGATAAACTCTTTTGTAGATGCTTTTGCAATTGTTAATGTTCCGTCATCATTTAGAATAAAAAATTTACCATCAGCAATAATGTATGGGCCAAGGCCAAATCTTTCTGATTTTCCGCTTGTCCATAAAATATTTTTAAAATCATCAGGCCGGCAACAAACAAACTGATTTCTTAAATTACCTGCATCCTTGGGAAGAATACCAAAAACATATCCTTTATAAGATATTGGTGTTTGTTGTTCAGATGCAAGACCTTCTTTAGGCTTAAATTCTTGAATAACATTTATATTGTATTGGCCATTAGTTTCTTCAACTTTAAATAATATTGAACCGGCGCCATAACCGGCGGTCATAAATATTTTACCATCTTCAAAAATAAGTGGTGAAGGGGCTACAACATTTGGGTTGAAGTCGCTCATTTTCCAGAGTACTTTACCAATATCGCTACCACTTGCTGAAATACCACAAATACCTCCTATGGCAGCATATACATACATTTTTTTGCCGTTTAAAGTCATCGGCATTATTGATGAATGCGACATTTGCCAATTATCAGGATTAGGAGTATTCCAAACAACTTCTCCCGTAGCACAATCAACTCCAATCATCAATGATTTTGCTCCGGGAGCAATAACAGCAATATTATTGTCGATTAACGGACATTGACCAGTATACCAAAAAGGAATTTCTGTTTGATATGTTCTTACCAGGTCTATTCCCCAAATAAAGTCGCCATTGGCAGGATTCGAGCACATTACATGACCTTTTGGGCCAATGGTTACTATAAAATTATCATTGATGGCAGGTACTGTTCTCGACATACCATGATTTCTTTTAACATGAACTTTGTATTTACGTTGCCACAGTTCCTCACCTGAAATAAGAGAAAAACATCTTAAGGCATCGGCTTGTTCTACTTCCTGATAATCCAGAATATAAACCTTTCCATTGTAAATAACCGGAGCGGCATGTCCTTCACCAAGGTCTACTTTCCATAAAATATCAGGACCTGATTCCGGAAATTTGCCGATAAGTTTTGATTTATCTTTAACGATATTATCGAAATCTGTCCCTCTGAATCTTGTCCACTTTCCTTCAAGTTGGGAACTCGCCTCACCAAAGGTTTCAAAAATAGATCCTATCTTAACTTTTTCGCGAATACCAGATATACTATCGGGTCGGTTATCCATACCTGGCACACTCAATTTAAAATCATAAACAGGATTATAAAATATCCAATAGGCTATCAGTAACAATCCAATTGTTACGAATATGAGGACGATATTTTTCTCTTTTGTTGCGATAAAAAGAAGTTTTTTAAGAAGTTCAAAACCTGCCTTGTAATTATTGTTTGGAAGATTAGATCTATTGCTGTTTAAAAATAATTATTCGGACGAAATATCATAAACCATCAATGATGTTCCATGACGGACATATAATTTCTTATCATAAATAACCAGGTGTGCCCAATGGTATTTTTCTCCATAAGGAACACTAAACGAACTAACTAAACTAAAATCATTTGTTTGCGGATCCACCAAGGCCACAGTACCTCCATCGCCATAGCAATACAACATACCATCGGCATAAATAATATTTCCAACTTTAATAGGCGCAGCAGAATACAATTCTTTTCCTGTTTCCCAATCTATACAAAACCATTTTCGGTTTTTATCTCCTGAGCCGTAAATTTTCCCGTCAAGGAGTATGGCACCACCCATTTTGCTATCCAGCATTGGGTCGGTCCAAATCTTACTAACCGATTTACCATCTTCAGATAATTGTAACAAAACACCTCCTTTACCATAACCACTGAAACAGTATAATTTACCATCTTTATAAATTGGTGTATTTGCCTGAACCGACCATTTATTAGGATGAGGATACGACCATAGTAAGTCACCTGTTGCAGCATTTAGTCCTAAAATAGAGGCAGCAGTTTGAGTAACCAGTATTTTTAAATCATTTTTTTTAATAATCATTGGAGAACAATATGCGCTAAGTTCTCCATTTCCTTCCGACTTCCATATGAAGTCTCCGTTATCTTTATCTAAAGCAATCACATTATCTTTTATTCCTCCAAGAGTAACATATAATTTTCCATCATCGATTAATAAATTTTCGGTTACACCCCATTTGATATTTCTGCCATCATAAGTTGTAAATAAATCAACATCCCAAATGGTATGTCCGTCAGTTGCATCCATACAGAACAACTTTCCAAAAGAACTCATGATGTATATCTTACCATTATAATACAATGGAGTGGATCGTGTACCTTCGAAACTTTCCATCCATTCTTCGCCAATACTCTTTTGCCAGATTTTTTCACCCGAATGAGTTAAGGCGATTACAAAACCATTTCCTTCTTCATCGGTACCAGCAGTATAAATAGCATCTTTTGTAACAGAGGCCGAAGCATGCCCCGGACCCAAATCATCATAATGCCATAATAATTCCGGCCCTGCTTCGGGCCATACTTTAAGCAAATCTGTTTCATTGTATTTTCCATCCCGATTATCACCACGCCATTGTGCAATTTCCTGAGACTGAACTTGTAAATGCAAAGCAAACACTATAATGGTAAAAATTAAAATAATATTCTTCATATATAAATTTGTTTGGTCATATCCTCCTGTGTCATTATTTATTATCAGGAGAAAAAATTACTAAATTTTACACCAGCAAATCTTATCAATTTGCCTTAATTTGTTTCTACGGCCAAATCTACATTTTATTTATTTAAGTAATAGTTAAAATTGAAGCAAAACGAGATTCTTTAACAAAAAATTAAGAATTAATTCGTTGATTTATAGTTATTTATATTGATTCTAAATAAAAAGACCATATTATATCATTTGAAAATATTGTATGATTAATTTCTTATTAAAAACATACAATTCAATTCTAATCAGGAAATTTTTTATCTGCTAAACAACTAGTTTGTTTATGCATTGAGGAAGATATTTTAGATATACGAATTTTTTGAAATTAAATTTAATGAACTATTTCTAAGCAAGAAACAAACTTACTTTGTATATTTGCCAGCCTGAAATTTCCATAGTATTTCTATAAAAATAATCGAATAAAATGACAAAAAGTATTGAGACAAAAGCCGCTGACAACATCCGTATTCTGGCAGCAACGATGGTGGAAAAAGCAAAATCAGGACATCCGGGAGGTGCCATGGGCGGAGCAGATTTTATAAACATTTTATATTCAGAGTTTTTGAACTATGACCCTTCGGATATGAAATGGGCAAATCGCGACAGATTTTTCCTTGATCC
>JBFFLX010000087.1:0-14611 GCA_041554435.1 Bacteroidales bacterium | reverse complement strand
CCAAAGGGGCAAACTTTTGGTAGGTTCTTACGAAATCCATTTTCCGACGGGCAAGAACTACTAATGCAGCTTTAGCTTCTTCATAATTTAGGGTATTGCTTAGCCAACTTTCAAGAAGAGTTTTAATTGGCATACCCTGAGTTGAGTGACTATATAAGTAAAGCTGGTCAACATATAATTTGATATTATCTTTTAGTTCTTTTTGTCTTAAACGCAATGAATTTAATTTGTTTTTAGTCCTGTCATCGTAACTTTCCGACAATTCATTTATAATTATTGATTCAGAGATATCAGCTAATTCTTTTCTCATTTGGTTTATTTCATCACTCTTCAGGTAAATACTATCTCTTGCAGTTAGATTAGTTTCGAGTTCTCGCAAAGCAGATGATGATGATGCCATTCTAACTTGCTCATTTTGATAGTATAAGTCCAAATCTTCCTTTTGTGAAGCAATATATTTACTTTGTTCGTAATAGTTAATAATATTGTTCTTCATATTGAACTTGAGCAGTCGATCTTCAGCTTCTTGCAATTTTTTATCTGCTAATGCAACTTGTTCCTCAAAATATTTAATAACCAAATTAGTTTCATTTTCACGAAGCATTTTATAATTCTTCATAAATACTTTTGAAACTATTTTAAGAGTTTGCTGGCAAATACCAGGGTCGTCTGCAGCATAAATGATCTTCACCATATCACTATTCTTTTCCCTATATACCTGAAGTTCAGATATTTTGGCTATGCTGTAGTGTGCGTGCTGACCATAATGTAAGAGTCCATAAATGAAATTACTATCATTGGCACTGTAAAACGATAATAGATTATTAAATGTTTTTTGAAAATCTTCAGGACTCACACCAGGTGGAGTGATCGGATCTTTTGAAAAAATTCCTTTTCCTTCTCCAAAGGCTGTCTTTACATTAGTTCCAGTGTAGTTTTGGTTATCTGTTTCAACATTATTTATAACGGGAGATGGTGTTGAAATTACAATATCAGGAGAAACCTGTTTAACTGCGTAATCATAAGTGTTGGTTCCTTCAGTGCTAGTATTATACCCTTGTTCAATAATTATTTTCTGTCCGGGAGTTAATGCTCGGTTATTTAAATTATTAAGTTCCCGAAGTTTACTAATGTTAATACCATATCTTTTGGCAATGGAGTATAATGTTTCGCCTCGCATAACAGTATGGTACTTCGATGTAATGCTTGAAGGTGTACTTTTCTTAATTATAAGTGATTGTCCGCTTGAAATATCATCAGAACTCAAATTGTTCATTTGCATAAGTTGACCACGTGAAACCCCGTATCTGCTTGCTAATTCTGATATTGATTCTCCTTGCTGAACCTCATGAAAGATATAGTTATCACTATTATTATCTGTTACAGCATCTTGTTTACCAACACCTGCTGCCGATTCATAAGCGGGATCAATATAGCCATCTTGGCGTATTTTATTTTGAGCTGCTTTATTTTTCTTTTTCGTAATTTCTCTTTCGAGAGAAGTAATTTCTTTTTCCAGATTTTTAATTTGCTCCTCTTTTTCCCTTTCAATTCCTGACTTATTGTTTTTAACAACTAAATCTTTAATTCTTTTGGGTATAAAACTTTGTAACTTATTGAAATGATCCTGAGAAATATATTGGTTATTGTATTGATCTAAAGACAAATCCTGAGCAAGAAGCCATAATGAGGTCGATACTATTGTTTGTCTTGAATTTAACATTGCAATAATATTATCGAACTGTGCACTGGTTGTAAAAAAGTTAGTGGTTTGCTGAGATTCCGATTCAATAGAATATCCTGTTGTAATACCAGTATAAATCAATACTTCCGATTCATATATCAAAGTTTGATTTCTGGTAAAAACATATACAACAGCAGCCAATAATAGAGGAATGGCTATTAGTATTACCAAGTTGCGTTTAAAAAGTTTTATAAACTGACCAATATCCATATTAATATTATCTTATTATAGTAATCAAGTTAAAGTGCATTCCTGTAATTACCTCTAGGGCATTATAATTTTTCTTGAATTCAGCTATAACCTTTGTATATTCAATAGACCCTCTTGTTTGTATCTCTTTTAGTCTGGTATATTCAGCAGTTGTTATCTCTCCATTTAGAAATTCATTTTGAGCCATTTGCATTTGAGCAAGTGTAAATCCTTGATATTCATTATAAATTCTAATTTGGTTTTGATAATTAACAAGGTCATTATAAATATTTATAACCCTGTCAGCTAAAAACCGTCTATTAATTTCTTTCTGTGTTAATGATATTTCTATCCACTTTTTTTGTTTGTTAATTCTATTCCTTCTGTCGATTAGGGTAATGAAAGGCATTCTCACATAGAATCCAAGTGCGTAATTGCCTCTCCACGACTGGCTGTTATAGAAATTTGGATCGAGAGTTTGTTCCTGATAGTCCCAATAATCCCATTTACCAAAGTTTAAATCTACGCTCCAACGTAGCATATCCAACCATTCTCTGGCTGCAGAAATTTGTTCATATCTGTAGTAATCAGCCTTCAAATCCTCATAAAGCATATCAGGAGAATTATATGCTGCAGAATCGATAAGGACATTAAGAGCGGGCAGTCGTTCAGTAATATCGTCTGTTAAAGGGTTGAATATCTGCTCTCTGCCAGTATTGGATATCTGACCAAATAGACTTATACTGATAAAGGGTATAATAATTAGCAACATTGTTGTCTTTAATATGGCTCCTGATGCTGATTTAATCATTTTTTTGGTCTATCTACTTATTTAATAATTGTCCAAACTACTAATATATGACTTACGATATAAAGTGATAATCAATATTTTATTAATAATTTTTTAACATGTACTTTTTAAACATTATCCCTCTGCAATAAAGCAGGAATCGTCCGTAATATCAACTTAATATCTCCCCAGAATGAATAATTCTTAGCGTACTGATTATCAAGTGTTTTCCTTTCGTCTTCCGACATAACGCCCTTCTTTCCTCTCAATTCAACTTGCCATAAACCTGTGATTCCAGCAGGCCCCATAAAGCGCAAACTCCAGTCGTCGGATGTTAATAACTCTGCTTCGTACATAGGCAATGGCCTGTTACCAACTATTGACATATCTCCTTTAAGAACATTTATCAATTGAGGTAATTCATCGATGGAAGTATTTCTTATGAAGTTTCCTACTTTGGTAATTCTAGGATCATTGGAGATTTTTATGAATGCTGAGTCTCCTTTTTCCTTTTTCAATTTAAAATAATAACTCTCACAAAGTTTGTGTCCCTTAATATAGAGCAAAGGAGAGCAATAGTGACCATCGGGTAATTTAGCGCATTCAGGGCAGTTAGTATCTATGGTGTTGCTAACAGTATCTCCACTTTTCTTATTTGAATATTGATTAAGATGCTTTAGTTCAGCCAACTTGGCATCTGCACCAGTATACATTGATCTGAATTTAAGAAAATCGAAAATTTTATAGCCTGTTCCTACTCTTTTACTTTTATAAACCACCGGACCTTTTGATTCAAGCCGGATTGCTAATGCTACTATTATGAGTATTGGAGAAATTAGCAAAATAACTAATGATGAGACAACTATATCAAACGTTCTTTTTAAAAATGGAATTTTATATTCATACTTTTCCTTTTTCGAAACCTTTTGTTCTATAATTTCCTCATAGTACTTTTTTATAGATAGAATACGAGAGTATAATTGGTCGGTTTTTATAGGAGGGAAGTACAGGTCATCAATAGTTCCTTTGGCGGCAAGGGCTTTTTTAAATAGAGCATCGTCTTTTTCGAAAGCCACTAATATTATGGGGGTTTTTAGTAGTCTTTGATTCCCTCTAATCAATGCTACATACTCGAACACATTCATTCCATGAATTTGCACTTCACAAATTATAGCATCAATTACTTCATTGGAACTGAGGTAATTGTGGGCTTTTAAACCATTATCGAACTGGGAAAGAGAGAACATTTCAGTTTTTTCCGTGAACTCTCTTATCAAGCCTTCATTTGTTCCAATATAAAGTAATTGTAATGGTGAATGATTAGAATTCTCCATGGAAAAGAATTAATATTTAACTTATTAAATTTTCAATTCGTATTGCTAATTCTTCCGGATTAAATGGTTTTACTATATAGTCGTTTGCTCCTAATTTCAAACATTTAACCCTTTCAACACTGCTTTCAATGCCTGACAGCATAATTACGGGAATATGCTTGAAAAACCCACTTTCCTTAACTTTTTGGAGAAACTCATACCCATCCATATTAGGCATCTGAATATCAGCCACTATTAAGTCAGGCATATTGCCTTCTTCAAGTGATTTGATTGCCTCTATGCCATCATTGGAAGTATTAACATTATATGTTTTCCCCAGAAAATTTTCAAGTAACATTCTGATACTTAATTCATCATCAATGATATGTACGGTTTTTTTCATTTTTATTGTTTAGTTACCATAATTGTAACAAATATATTAAAATATGGGTATAGTTTTACAAGCATTATTTATTTTATTTACATGTTTAAGTTAATAAGTATTGAATATTTTTATTGATAAAAACTTACAATGATAAAATAATTAGATCTAATTATACTTACCACTATCCGGGCGGAAAATTGTCCATCGTTTGTCAAATGCCAGTTCATGTGATTTATACATTTGGCCTTTGGAATTTTCTACTGAAATTCTAAAAGTAGAGAATTTAAAGTCGTTGGTCTTTAGCATCTTAGAAAAGTTTGCGAAATCATACTTATATTCAATAGTTATTTTATTTTCCGAAATTTTAGAAATTTGAGGCTCTATCTTTGGAATGTTAACTATTAGTTTTTCCCTTGAAGTTGCTATTAACTCAACAACTGGAGGATAAGTCTTATTTTTATTATCCTGTTCTGTTTTAATAATTAAAAAACTATGTTTTCCATCTTTTTTCTCCACAAAAATCCAGAGTTTTAAATCAGGAAATACTTGATGCGATAGCCAGTAGGGGCGGGGTTTTCCGTAACGTACCTGCCAAATTATTACTCCAGTAATAATCAAGCCAAATACAACAACATAAGTAATAGTATCAGTCATCTTTTTTTACACTTTTTCATTAATAGAGGCCTCGTCACCCAATAACATGCCAATATCTTTTGTTTGTTCCCTATTGTCGAAAATGATTTTTAAAATCATTGTAAGAGGGGCAGCAATAAGCATACCTACAGGGCCGAGAATATATCCCCAAAATAATAATGAAACAAATACAATTAAGGGTGAAAGGCCTAAGTTTCTACCCATTAGCGGAGGCTCAATTATACTGCCGATCAGGGAATTTACAATCAGGTAAACAATGGAGGTTGCTATTCCTTCAAAAATACCTAATTGAATGAATGCCAAAATAATAGCCGGAATAGCCGCAATTATTGAACCTATGCTTGGAATAAAATTGAGCATAAATGCTAAAAGTCCCCAAAGTAGTGCAAAGTCGACTCCAATTATTAATAATGCAACATATACTATTATGCCTGTTGCTAGACTTGTAATAGTTTTAATGCCAAAATATACCCTTATGTTTTTGATTACCTTTTCGAAGCCTTTTAAGGAATTGGATGACATAATAGCCATTTTCTTTCCAAAACTTTTTACTTCTAACATCATAAAAATAAAAATAAAGAATACTAAAAATGGGTCGCCAACTATCCTTGGTAGTGATGATACAAATGTTTTTGAAGACGAGATTAAGTCTAGACTATTAACTAAATTTCTTATGTCGAATGTCTTGTCGATTAAACCTTTGCTAAATAAAAATGTGTATAATGTATCCCAGGATGCTAATAATTTTTGTTCGTAAAAAGGAAGTTTTTCATTGAAACCACTTAAAGAGGATGTGAGCAGAAAACCAAATAGGTATAGAATAATAAATATTCCTAAAATTACAATAATTAAAGCCAGTATATCTGGTATTTTCTTCTTTCTGAGCCACAGAAAAGGCGACAGTGATATTGACGTTAGAAATAGAGCGATAAGTACAATTGTAACTAAATTAGATGCTGTTTTTAAGCCTGCTACAATAACTACAAATGATGCCGCAATTATCCAGAATTTTAAGCCTCTGTAACTATTCCAGAATTTTTCAAAGGATTCCATTAGTTTTTATTTAGATTTTTTTCCATTAATATTATAGTGCAAATAAAAATAATATTTCAACAGGTAACATATTATCAACTTTGATTAAATTTAATAACTCAATACTAGACCTATTGTTTATAAATCCAGGAATCGTTATAGGTATAGGGCAAGTTTTGTTTAAAATACATAGCCTCTTTTAACCCATCAAATTTGTTAATATACAACCTAACATTGCTTTCTGATCTAATAATTCCTGAATCTTTATACCCGTTTTGTTTCAGTCTTTTAAGTGCCTCTCTTGCATCTTTTACCGATCCAAAACTTGCTACTATTAAATAGAAACTAGCTTGTTCTTTTTCCTGATCAACTGTTTCCAATTCTTTTTCCCCTTTACATATTGTTGGATTCCCATTTCTGTCAGGCCTCTGAGCAAACCATATGGATACATAATGATCATTAATACCAAAGCCGCCACAAATCCATTTTTTTTGTCGGTAATTTCCATTGGTTAATATCATATCCCTCGCTTCTTTTGATGACTGTATAAGTTGCATTACGGTATCAACATCAAAATCACCCTCAAAATATAGAGCTAGTTCATAACCTCTGTATTTGAAGGATGTAATTTCCTTCGGCTTATCCCACATGCAATCCTGGTTTGGAACATAAGAATTATAGCAACATGCCGACCATTCACCTTTATCCGACCAACTCGACAAATTGCAAATGCTGGTATCAGGGTGATTTTCCAGCAAATCGTCTACATGAAGTTTTGCTACATAACTTAGTGAAATGGAATTTTCAATACTTGTCTTCCCATTCTCTATTCTAAACAGGTTTATCCTGTTAAATAACTGATCTTCAGCACTTGATATGCAAAACTTATCAGGGATGTTGCCATTTTGACCATTTGTATTTGAAAGCATCAAAATGGAAAATAACAGTGTTATATATAATTGTAAATATCTCAAATTTTTTTATGTAAAATTACAAATTCCATTCAAACCCTTGAATGTATGTTTCAACTTTTTGTTTATAATAGTTGAGTACATTAATAAATAGATCATTACCCGTGTTGAATACCAAATCACCAATATTTTTTATTGGAAGAATATTAATCGAAGTTCCACTTAAAAAGGCGAAATCAAAAGTATTAATTTCATAAGTATAAATATCTCTTTTTATAGTAGTTATATCATTTGTTTTACATACTTCAATTACCTTATCTCTGCTCACGCCCTGCAATACATCGCAATCCTTGCTTGTAAATAATTTATTATCTTTTGAAAAAAATAAATTTGTTCGACTACCTTCTGAAATCTTACTGTTTTCATCAACAAGAATAAGTTCAAAAAGATGATTGTCAGCAATATACTTGCGTATTTTGTCTTGTAAAAGTTCTTTAAAATTTTTTGAATTGGGATTATTCCTAATGGCTTTGTAAATTTCACAACTTACACCTGTATGAACTAATTCATCTGAAGGATAAAAATATGGTGAGGGCCATATATAGAAATCATATTGGTTATTTTCAACAATTAAGGCCCATTTTATATTCCCGATTGAAATTGAATTAAGTTGGATTAATGCTTGTATTCTTTTTTTTATCTGACGAAAAGTAATACTTGTGTTTATGTTCGATATTTTGCAGGAGTTATAGAACCTGTTTATGTGATCTTCAAGATACAATGGTTTTCCATCGATAACTCTTATAACTTCATACACTCCAATAGTGTTTGAGTTAATTGTTAAATTAAAATAGCAACTACTTTTAACTTCTTTATTATGCAAATAATAAGAAAGTAGGCAAGTTTCCATTAATCCTGTGTTTTATCCCTATTGGCGAAATATTCTTCGATAATTGACTTAGCTGCATCAAAATATTCATCTTCAACAAAAATCCGGATAGTGTCTTCTGGCAGTCCATCAGCCCATCCTGCTTGTATGCTCGATTGAAATGCATCTTTTACAATTGTTCCAATATTGTTTTCATAAAGTATGTCTTTTAAAAATAATCCTTCAACTCTACTGCCGGTGAATACTAATTTTATATCACTGCTCATAATTTTCATTTTAAAGTTTGCATAAAGATAGTAAATAGATTAATAAAATTTTATAATTTTTGAAAATTAGTAGTATGATTTCTATACACTATAATTCTACATTTTGATAAAACTGAAGCAGGCTTAATTTTTTTTAGAATTCAACTTGATAAGGGCGAATACCATTATTCCTGCACTTAATAGTTGAATGGGTGAAAGAAGGCTGTCGTTGATAAGATAATCGAAAATTATTGCTGAAATAGGGAATAATAATTCACTCATGGTGGCTACTATTGCTTTTACCCTTCTCAGACCATAGTAATATATGAAAATGGCTCCCGATCCTGTGGTAATACCAATTAGAATAAAGTATAACCAATTTGAAGTGGTAGTTTTGTTAATCTCTGTATAATAACCTGTTATCAAAACAAAGATCAGCATAAAAATAGTTGTAAACATATACCTGAAAAAGGTAGCGGTTACAAAATTATGGTTTAGTAAAATCTTCTTGGAAAATACTGTAGAACTACCGAAAGCAAATGCTGCTAAAAGAGCATACATAGCAGCCTCTATTGTTGTAGAATCTGTATTTAAATTAGGTAAATTTAATCCGAAAGTTAAGAAATAACTGGCAGCAATGGCTATGCTGGCCCATAATGCAAAATGTTTCCTTATTTTTTCTTTTAGTAATATTCTGGCTAGAATAATGGCAAATATTGGTTGTAACTTTTGAAGAAGAACAACCACAGAAAGTTGCTCGAAATTTACCAGGAATAATGCTTTTACTATTGTCATGGTTCCTATACTACCACCGAAAATGGCTACCATGGCGAATAGTATAAAATCCTGTCTTACAAAATTCTTAAGTTGTTTGTATTGATTAAACAAAAACAAGTTCATTAATAGGAAGGGCAGCAGATGCAGGATAAGCACTACATAAGAAACGTTCAAGTTGAAAAGACGCGGAGTTAAAACAACACCATCGAATCCCCAAAGAATAGCCGAAATACTTATGGCTATTGTTCCTGTAATAATATGACTTTGCTTCAATTCCATTTTTTAAAATTGCCTGCAAAAGTAGGTATTTTTAATGCATAAAATAAAATATTATTTCGAGTTATCAATTCAATTGTATTTCAAAGTTTTACTATAATTTTGTTGAGATTTTTTAAATATAAATCAGAAAACAAATTATATGGAACTCAAAATAATAAATAAGTTGTTTATAGTAGGTGGGGCTGGAGCTGGCTTTGGCAGATCGATAGCCTATGCCTTAGCAGAAGAGGGAGCTAAAGTAATTGCAATAAGCAGGACAGAAGAAAAATTGAAATCACTTCAATCCGAATTCCCTGATAAAATAAAAATAGTTGTTGGCGATATCACAAGCGAAGAAATACAAAAAAAAGTTATTAATACAGTGGGCGATAATGATTTATCAGGTGTACTGATTAATGCAGGTGGTCCGCCAGCCGGTGGTTTTTTCGATATAGATATGGACATATGGGAAAAGGCATGGAATACAGTTGTAAAATGGAAGATTTCCTTCACAAAAAAGTTAATTCCACTGATGGAAAAAAATAATTATGGTCGTATAGTATATATAGAAAGCGTTTCTGTAAAGCAACAGGTTCCTAATCTGATATTAAGTAATGCGCTAAGGCCTGCCATAGTTGGAATGGCTAAAACTCTATCCCGTGAAGTGGCTGACAAAGGTATTACAGTAAACATTTTAGCACCTGGCTATCATGAAACTTCTGCTATGAAGCGTCTTTATAAAAATACTGCTTCAAACCTTAATATCACTGAAGACGAAGCAAAGAAAATATTTGAGAAAAACCTCCCTGTTAAACCTATGGGCCAGCCCGATGAAATGGCTAGTTTGGCCTTGTGGCTTCTATCACCTTTGTCGAGATATGTAACCGGACAAACAATTTCGCATGATGGAGGATTGGTAGAGGGATTGTTTGGATAAAACTTTTTATGATTAAAACAGCATTCTCTCTTCTTTTCTCTTTCGACACAAAAAAACCCCTCAACGCATTACGTTAAGGGGTAAAAAATGTTATGTGATCCCCCTGGGGCTTCCCGAGACGGCTATCGCCTATCGGGATGATAAAATTATCGAAATCATATATTTCTTATTTTATTCACTTCTCGCCCCAGTTATTTTTCCACAAAAAAACCCCTCAACGCATTACGTTAAGGGGTAAAAAATGTTATGTGATCCCCCTGGGGCTCGAACCCAGGACCCACGGCTTAAAAGGCCGTTGCTCTACCGACTGAGCTAGGGAATCATTCCTCAAAAAGGAGGTGCAAAAATAGTACTTTTTTTATTAAGACAAACCTTTTTGGACAAAAAATCAATTTTTTTTTGAAATAATTTAGCACATATATTTTAGGGATTTAATAAATGTCTAAAAACCAGATTTTTACTCCATTAACTCTCCTTTTCCCTGTCTTATAATTTCGGGTATATCTTTGGTGCAATCAACAACTGTGGATGGAATATTACCACCAAAACCACCATCAATTACTATATCAACCTTGTGACCAAAACTCAATTCTATTAACATAGGATCACTAGTATACTCAACTATTTTATCGCTGTCGTAAATAGAGGTGCTCAATAATGGTCGTTCCAAATGTGTAACTATTTCAATTAAAATGGGGTTGTCAGGTATACGGATTCCAATAGTCTTCTTCTTACTTTGAAAAATTTTAGGAACATTATTATTGGCATTTAAGATAAAAGTAAATGGCCCGGGCAGATTTCTTTTGATAAGTCTGTATATATCGTTCGAAAAAGGTTTAGTAAAGCCTGCAAGCATGCTTAAATTGTTGAAAATAAATGAGAACTGAGCGTCTTTTTTCTTAATTCCTTTTAAACTTAACAGGCGATCAAAAGCTGCCGGTTTATAAACACTTACTCCAACCCCGTATACAGTATCAGTAGGAAAAATAACCGTCCCGCCCTTATTCAAACATTCAACAACTTGTCGTATATGCCTTTGTTCAGGGTTTTCCGGATGTATTTTCAACAACATATTTTTCTCTTTTATTTAATCCATTGCAAATTTAATCGGATTTGTGAATAATGGCTGAAATATCATTTGATATTTTGTGTTATGGTTTTATTTATTTTTCTAAATGCATTTAAATCAATCACTTACGCATCCAAACCGTGAAAAAAGGGCATAAAAAAAGGGTAAGCTACTCACATCGCACCGCTACAACTGCCTACCCTTGCTTCCTTCCGGACCTGGGGGAATTCAGCAGGAGCTGGTCGTATGAGACTTACCCGTCGGCAAAAGTAAATATTGTTTCTAAAACTGCAACATTTATTACAAGTTTTTTTTTACTTTTACATAAACTTAAAAATAACGATATGGATAATAGTAAATCGGCATTTATGCCATCGCTTTCAGCCGGAATATTACTGGGTGTAATATTAGTAGTGTATTCTCTAATACTCTATGTAGCAGAACTTAACGAAAACCAATGGTTGGCTGCTGTTTCTTATGTAATAACAGCAATAGTACTTTATTTTGTAATTATTAACTTCAGAGACAAACATCAAAACGGATTCCTTTCTTACGGTAAAGGCGTAACAGTAGGTTTATTAACAGGTTTATTTGCCTCAGTTATACTTGCAATCTTTACTTACATATACATTACGTATATTGATCCAAGCATAATGGAACAAGTTTTAATAAAAGCTGAAGAAAGTGTACTCCAAACCAATCCTAATATGAGTGATGAAGAATTAGACAGGGCCATGGGAATGGTTGAAATCTTTACTTCACCGGGAGTAATGACCGTTATGACTATTTTTTGGTATGCTCTTGTTTCTTTAGTTTTCTCCTTATTAATTTCTATCTTTGCCAAGCGAGAAGATATTAATATTGCTTAGAAAAAATATAAAATGGATATTTCAGTAGTAGTTCCTTTATACAATGAAGAGGAATCACTAAAAGAACTTAATGATTGGATTTTACGTATAATGAAATCCAATCATTTTTCATTTGAAATCGTATATGTTGACGATGGATCCGGTGATACTTCATGGAAAGTTATTGAAAACTTATCGAAAGATAATGAGCATGTTAGAGGCTTATCATTCAGAAGAAATTATGGTAAGTCGGCTGCTCTTAACGAGGCCTTTAAAATTGTTCAGGGTGACGTAGTTATAACTATGGATGCCGATTTACAGGATAGCCCAGACGAAATACCGGGTCTCTACAAGATGATCAAAGACGAGGATTTTGATATAGTATCAGGATGGAAGAAAAAACGTTACGACTCAAAACTGATGAAAAATGTTCCTTCCCGATTTTTTAACTGGACCACCAGAAGACTTTTTAAAACTAAACTTCATGATATGAATTGTGGGCTAAAAGCCTATAAAAATGAAGTTGTTAAAAGTATCGAACTTTATAGTGAAATGCACCGTTATATTCCAATTATTGCACGTAAAGAAGGATATAGTAAAATTGGTGAAAAAGTAGTAGTTCACCAAAAAAGAAAATATGGGATAACAAAATTCGGACTAGATCGTTTCCTAAAAGGTTATCTGGATTTATTGTCATTATATTTCATTTCAAAATTCGGACAACGACCAATGCATTTTTTCGGAGCTATGGGAACATTTATTTTCATGATAGGTTTTGTAATTGCATCTTATCTGGCCTATGGCAAGTTTTTCGAAGCTGCGTATAAAATGACTGAAAGACCATTGTTTTATTTTGGACTATTGGCAATGGTTATTGGAACACAGTTGTTTATGGCCGGGTTTATAGGTGAAATGATTTCCAGAAATGCAGCAAATAAAAATAAATATCATATAAAAAGAAAAGTAAATTTTAAAAATAATGCCAATTAGTAGGTATTAATAACGCCAAAAATTATTAATATATGAAAATACATTTAGTGTCCGGTGGTTGCGGATTTGTCGGTAGAAACGTGGTAAAGAGATTGTTGAAAACCACTGAAGATAAAATATTTATGGTTGATGACCTGTCAATAGGACGTCATCCCAAACAATGGTACGAAGGTGAATTTGTATCGAAAATGAGTGGTGATCTCGAAATAATAGGAGCAGACGAGAGATTGTATTTCTGGAAAGGAGATTTTAGAAACCTCTTATTCTATATGCGCCAAAATCCAAGGTATATACAGGATACTTATGGATTGGATTTCAATAACTTTAGTGATGTTTTCCATTTTGCAGCAATAGTCGGAGGACGATTGAAAATTGATGGTGATCCGTTAATGGTAGCTCTCGACCTCAGCATCGACTCAGAATTCTTCTACTGGATAACACGACATAAGCCGGATAGAGTTTTATACCCTAGTTCCAGTGCTGCGTATCCAACTAGTTTGCAGACTACCGAAGGTGCAATTGCTCTTTCAGAAGGAGATATCGATTTTAAAAAGAATCTCGGCACTCCGGATATGACCTACGGTTGGACAAAACTTACAGGTGAATTTCTTGCGCAAATTGCTGCAAAACATTATGGTATATCAATAGTTTGTATTCGTCCTTTCTCTGGTTATGGTGAAGATCAGGAAACTGATTATCCCGTTCCTGCTATTGCGGCAAGAGCAGCAAATAAAGAAAATCCTTTCGAAGTTTGGGGCTCAGGAAAACAAGGTCGCGACTTCGTTCATATTGACGATATTATCGATTTCATCCAAATATTAATGGATAATGTAAGTGATGGATCAGCATACAATATAGGTTCCGGAAAGTTAACTTCCTTCCTTGATTTAATCCAAGTATTTACAAAATTTGCCGGGTATTCTCCAGAAATTAAACCTCTTTTAGATAAACCAGTGGGAGTACATTCCCGCTATTGCGATATGAGTCTTGTGGAAAAGAAATTTGGTTGGAAAGCCAAAATTTCTCTCGAAGAAGGCATGAAAAGAGTTTATGATAAGGCGAAGAGTAGGATATAGGAGTTGCGAGTTTGTGGAGTGATGGAGTGATGGAGTTTTGGGAGTGGTGATAGTAGTATAATGAATGTAAGAAAAAATAAAAATAGGGGATATAAGCAACTCAGAGTATGGGAAGATTCCTTAGAATTATTTATTTTGACTGATAAATTATTAAAAGGGTTTCCGTTCGAGTACAATAGGTTGAAATCCAATATTCTAGATGCTTCGCATAGTGTTTTAAGAAACATTGCTGAAGGATATTGTAGAAAATCGCCGAAGGAATACCTTAACTTTCTAAATATTGCATTAGGCTCATCAGGTGAACTTCACAGTGGAATGATAAGTTTTGAGAAAATAGGTTTGTTAACCAAAGAAAATTTTGATGAATTTGATAAACTTCATTATAAAACAGAAAATGAACTTTTAAAACTCGCTGAATCAATACAAACGAAAATTAAAAATAATAGTTGGGATGATCAATATTAATTATTTAACCACAACAACTCCCTTACTCCAATACTCCAT
>JBFFLX010000086.1:0-14839 GCA_041554435.1 Bacteroidales bacterium | reverse complement strand
GGTATATTCACCACATAGTGAACTAATTAAATTAACAGTTGTAGTATCATTATAAGGATTTGGATCTTCCTGATTATTAGGGCTTTCCGACCATACTTTTAAAACCGAGGCCCCCTGAAAATTATAATTTCCTATTGCAATATCACCTTTTGATTCTCCATAGGCAAGATTGCCATTCCATGAATAAGGAGTTTGACTTTCTCCGTTTACCGACCAGTTGATTTCAGCGGTATTCAAATCATAATACCCATAATTTTTTAATCTTACTTTCACAGTTTGATTTCCTGAACCTATGGGAGGAACCGGGTTATCGATTTCTGATATTCCTGCATCCAGAGGTAAAGCACCATAAATACTTATGTTGTCGAATGCCCAAAAACCACTTCCATTTCCTTTCCACAGAAAACGAAGTTTTGCATTTGTAACTCCTCCGATGACTGCCGACAAATCGACAACTTCATGTTTTACATTTAAAATATCAGAATTAAAAACTACCAGATCTATCCACAAATTTCCTTCTTTCGCCTGTATTTTGCAGATACTTCCCGAACCACTAATATATTTGTGATCAAACTCAAGAATTACATAATTACTTACCGAGGCATCGAAGTATGCAGTTTCGAGAGCCACCTCCTCTGTTTGCTGATTATCAGAATAATACGCAGCATCAAAAATTGCAAATGGTTCGGTTATTGGATAGGCAATGCTTTGAGCTCCCGGATTATCAAAATGCCATTCATCCTGTGGGGTTCCGTTAACAACAATGTTCAGCCAGTCAACCGGAGGTGTAGTACCCGTTGCCGAACTAAAATCTTCATTCAAAATGTACATTTGGGAATATCCGGTAACTGTCAAAATTAATTGAAAAAATAAAAGGGCATATATCTTAGTTTTCATAATTTTTGAATTTCACTTGCTAAAACACATAATGAATGCTTTAACAAAACTGATATAAGTATTATTTACTTCTCTACTAGTAATTGAAATGATAGAAATTTTTGGTTTCTCATTTAATGGTTTTAAGTCGTAGATTTATGAAATGAAAATACAAATAAAAACGAAACCAGGCATCCACTAGGCACTAATTTATAAACTATTGTATTTGTGTTCATTACTCATAGTTTAGCTGCTTCATGTATTTTAATTTGGCCTTTATTATGTCAAAAAAAAGCAGAAATTGTTAACCATATTTCGTAAACATCAACTAACTAACACTTTAATATCAAAAAGTTTCCGTTAAATTTTGGAATATCATCAAATCATAATATTTCAGAATTCATTACATGCTTTAATAAATTATCTTATTTTTATAATCTCTCAGAAAATAAAATTTGTTTTGTTTTCTTATACTAAATCTTTCTATATAATGCTGTAATTGATTCGATTAAGAAAATATTACTAATTTTATCACAATAAATCATTGAAGAAAAAATCAGGAGTAATTAAAAAATGATTTCCAGAACACAAAATGAACTTTCTGAATTAAGCAGTAAATCAAATTCTTTTATTGCAAAAAGAACCTTGTTGGTTTTTATACCGGCAATTGTTTTAATAATAGTAAATGCAATAATTATTCTGGCTGTACAGGAAAAACTGGAATTGCAGGTTTATAAAGAATCGGAAAAAAGTGTTGTAGACACTAAATTTAAATATATTGAAACTGAAATTCAGCATATAATAAATGATATATTTATAATTAAAACCAATTCTCATTTAGAAGAATTACTGAATAAAAAGGACGATAAAACTGTTGAAAATATTAAGCGCGACATATTTAATGTTGCTAAATATCAAAAATCCTACGACCAGATCCGGCTTATTGATGAAAATGGTTATGAAGTAATCAGAATAAATTTCAATAATGGAAATCCTGAAATAGTGAAGAAAGAAGATTTACAATATAAAAAGGACCGATATTATTTTACTGAAGCAATGAAACTTAATAATGATGAAGTTTTTGTTTCTCCCTTCGATCTGAATATTGAAAATAAAAAAATTGAAACACCGCTTAAACCAATGATTCGCTTTGCCACACCTGTTTTCGATAAGCAGGGCAACAAAAAAGGTATCTTAATATTTAACTTTTTCGGCCAGCAAATACTTGATCAACTTACTAACCTGATAAATACGGTTGTTAAAAACCAGTTGATGCTACTCAATTCTGATGGTTACTGGTTAAAGGGGGCCAATCCTGATGAAGAGTGGGGATTTATGTATGAAGACAAAAAAAACATCTCATTTGCCAGCAGATTCCCGGAAGAGTGGGGAAACATTAAAAATAAGGAGGCTTCACAACTAGAAACCAAAAAAGGACTATTTACCTTTAAAACCATTTATCCGGTAAAAAATATTTCCACTGCCGACAGTAATTTTTCAAGTTCTAAGAATGCCGAACCAAATATATTGTCGAAAAACCGACATTGGAAACTGGTTTCCTTTGTGGATAATGATATACTGTATTTGAAACAAAATATGCGACGTAAATACTTTTTATTAGGTTTGATAATTTTTTCGCTGGGTTTTTTTATACTTAGCAGGAAACTTGCTGTATATCAATACAAAACAAAGTTTGCTTTACTGTCGTTGAAATTGAGCAATGAAACAAAAGACAAATTTTTTACCATTATTGCACACGATCTTAAAGGACCATTTAATGCTTTATTGGGTTTTAGCGATATTTTGGTTGATGAATTGGAAAGTGGTGATACCTCAAACATTAAATCTTATAGCGGAATTATTAATGAAACTATTCATAATACCTATAACTTTTTGATAAATTTATTGGATTGGTCGCGTAGTCAAACAGATAAAATTGAACATAATCCCGAAAAATTTAATTTGTTTGCTCTGGTGGATGAAATTAATATGCTCCTGAAATTACAGGCCGATAAAAAGCAAATTACAATCATTAACAACATTAATAAAGAAATGGAAATTCATGCTGATAAAAACATGATAAATACCATTATTCGAAATTTTGTTTCAAACGCAATAAAATACAGCAATAACTACGGAAAGATTACCATCGATGCCTCCCTGAGAAATAACAGATTTATTTGTTCAGTAACTGACAATGGAGTTGGAATGAGCAAAGAAGTTGTTGAGGAAATCAGCAAATTTGGCAACATAAACAGCACTCCCGGCACTGATGATGAAAAAGGAACCGGCCTTGGATTATTGCTTTGTAATGAATTAATTAAAAAGCAGAAGGGTAAATTAGGAGTTGAAAGTGAGGAAGGAAAAGGAAGTAAATTCTACTTCGAAATTCCACAATAACTTTATCAGGATTTATACTAATTTTAAAAATTCAATTTATCTTTAGCATGCAAAAGGATAAAATAATTGAAGTTTATTCAGGAACACTGTGGGAAGCCGATCTGTTGAAAAGCATTTTGGAATCGGCAGGTATTGATTGTTTTATAAAAAATTCAATACTTAACACCTATGCTTACGAACCAATAATTTCGGAAGGTGCTAAAGTGATGATACTTAATTCGGACATAGAAGAAGCCGGAAAAATTATAGAAGATTTCCGTAAATCAGCCAAAAACCAATTATGATAGAATTTGTAAAAAACAAATACTTTATTGCTTATTCGCTTATCTATATTTTTGTTTTAACAATAGTAGTTATTAAAGATATATTTCCTCTTGAAGAAATATTATCCCAACTTGTAATAATAGGTATTATATTTTCCGTTATTGCTTATTTGCTTTCAAAATCATCAAAACCAATTTTTTCTCTTAAGCCTCGGCAAAAAAAAGAACCACTGCTAATAATATCTATAATTATTTACTTCATTCTTTTTATAACTTTTTATAAAAACCTGATAAACATAATATTACCTGAGCATTTACAATCTAACGAGCAAGTTATAGAGTTACTTAAAATATCATTTAAAGTAATATTTATAGTAATTATTCCGGTAATTATTTATAAAATATTTTATCAATTCAAACTGTCAGATTGGGGGATTATAGCAAAATTAAAATCAGTGCTTAATGGAAAAAGTATATTAATATTTTTAGTCTTCTCATTGATTTTGATATCGTTTCAATACTTTGCAGGCAATGGAGCAAAACCCATAAGAGAGGGACTTTTTAGTCAAAGACAATTGTTTATAGCCTTTCCAATCAGTTACTTAAGTTTGATAATAAGCGTTGGACTGGTGGAAGAATTTTTTTTCAGGTCGTTTTTACAATCGAGGATTGCTGTGGTTGTCAAATCAGAAATTGGAGGAATATTTATTAGCGCGCTTATATTCGGACTTGCCCATGCTCCGGGAATTTATCTGAGAGGAGCAGGTGTAATAGCAAACCTGGATGCTGCACCCTCATTAACTACATCCATTGTCTTTAGCATATTAGGATTGTCAATTGCAGCTTTGTTTCTTTCAATTATCTGGGCTAAAACAAGAAACCTTTGGCTTATCGTTGGTATACATGCCATGGTGGATTTATTACCAAATTTGCCCGAATTTATTGAAATTTGGAATATATGATGAAGTCAATATTTTAATCAGATCAGAATTAAGATGACAAAAAAGATTTTAAATATTTTACTAATTTTCGCATCTCTTATTGGATATTTGGAATGGGGCCAGAATAATTCTCAATTTCTTTTTCAAATAGAAACAGAAATAATTTTTAAACTTTTTACCAACACAACTTCAATCATTCACCCCTTGATAATTATTCCATTAGCGGGTCAAATATTATTGATAATAAGCCTGTTTCAGAAAGAACCAGGTAGATGGCTGAGTTTTATCGGTATTGGAAGTATAGGCATATTGCTTTTATTTATTCTATTGGCTGGTATACTTTCAATGAATGTTAAAATAATATTATCATCATTACCGTTTTTAGTAATTTCTTTCTTTTGTATAAGATTACATTTAAAGAAGGTTTAAAAAGAAAATATGAAAAAAATAAAGTTTAACTGGAAAATCGACTGGAAATCGAAACTCATCGATTTGCTTATTGTAATTATTGGAATTAGTATTGCCTTTAAGTTAAATACATGGAATGAAACCATTAATAAAAACAATGAAGCCCGTGTATATATCGAAAGTTTTTATGATGAAAATAAAACTAATGAAGAAAATCTTAGGCAGGCATTACAATTTACTCAACAGAACAAAAATGATATTGACACCTTAAAACAACTGTTAATATCAAAGAATTATACCGACAGTCGAATTAAAAGCCTAATAGCCAGCATGATGGGAATGGCTGAGTTTAATCCAACCGTCACAACTATGGAAAATATTACTGCCTCTGGAGAGTTTGATTTAATACAGGATATTGAACTTAGAAGAAGTTTGATAAACACTTACAAAACTTATAATACAACTAATAAACTGGAAAAATTTTTAGCAGATTATATTAACACTTATGCCACTCCCTATTTTATGAAAAATATTCGTTTTCAGGATTTTAGTTCTATTAGTAGCAATTTTTTATATGATCCCATTTTCGAAAATATTGTTTTTGGCTATGAAGTTCTGTTAAATCAGGAGATAAATGGATATAAAAAGAATCTGGAACGCATTAAAAAACTCGATAAGATGTTGAGTTCTAAAATTAATAAATAAGCAGTCTGTAATTTTCCATTAGAACAATAATTGTTTTTAAGTTCTATCTGTTTCATTTATAGTTAAATTTGTAGCCAAATCAAAGCCATGAAGAATCTATTAATCTTCTTTTCACTGATATTATTGTTTTCAGCATGTAATAGAGATAATTCGGCAGAACTAATTTATGTAGAGGCTAATACCCAAGACGGATTTAACTTCCCATATTTTCTATTAATACCAAAAGATGTTTCCCTCAACGACAATGTATATGTGATTGTAGAGCCTAACAATTCGGGCTTTGTTGATGACGATTTTGAAAAACACCTGGAAAGTGCAAAGCGTACTGCTACCAAAGAATTTTATATTGGAAATTTTGCTTCCAACGAATTAAAATATCCACTGCTCGTACCTGTATTTCCAAGGCCGGCTCACGATTGGAAAATATATACCCACGCCCTCGACAGAGATGCCATGAAGCAAAAAGACAACCCTATAGAAAGGATTGATTTACAGTTAATTAATATGTTTAAAGATGCCAGAGCACGTCTTAAAAGAATGAATGTAAAAACCGAAGATCAATTTCTCTTCACAGGATTTTCTGCTTCAGGAACTTTTGTGAACCGTTTTACTCTGCTTCATCCCGATAAGGTTTTTGCCGCAGCTGCCGGTGGACTTAATGGACTCTTAATTTTGCCCATCGACAGCATTAATTCCATGGCACTTAATTATCCCCTGGGAACTAACGATATCCAAAATTTTATCAATAGACCTTTCCCAAGAAAATCGTTTTTAAATACGCCCCAATATTACTTTATGGGTGAAATGGACGATAATGATGCCATTGGATACGATGATGCTTTTGATGAGGATGAGAGATTATTAATTTACAATGTTTTGGGGGAAGAAATGCAACCAAAACGATGGAAGAACTGTGTGAATATATATAATGAACAGGGTGTGAAGGCCAATATTAAAACTTTAAAAAATACAGGCCATGAAACTCCTGAGGATGTTAAAGAAGAAATATGCTCATTCTTTGAACAATGTATTAAAGAAAAGAAAGAGAATTTAAAATAATGTTTATCAACGTCTTAAAGCCATTAAAAATATTTAAGTTTTTATTGATATTGTCAATATTATCAATGTTTGCCTCATGTGATAAAAATGAAGTTAAACCATATATTCCACCTGATAACGACAGCACAAATTTTGAAAACCAATTTAGCGTTGATGAAAATTACATCTTAAACAATGGCAAACCCATTAACGTAAAGGGCATTGTTTATGTGCCGGTTTATCCGGGAAATTTACCATGGGATTTAGAAAATGCTCCTTCTCTATCAACTGAATTTAAGGAAAGCATAAGAACAGATATTGCAAACATAAAAGCCATGGGTGCAAATACAATCAGGTTTTGGGGAGCCCCTGAATATTGCTATGAAGTAGTAAAGGATATGGGCGATTTGTATATTTTACAAACCATCTGGATTGATGGAGAACAGCCTGATTTTCAAAATAATACTTTTAAAAACCAAACTAAAAACTATATCAGAACAGTGGTCGACAGAATTTATTCTGCCTATAAAAATGAAAACCCTCCCGTTCTTGCTTTTCTGGTGGGTAATGAACTTAGTGAGCAAAGCATAAAATCGACTGACGCTGCACATCCTGAGATAAATAAGTTTAGCGGAAATTTTATCAAAACAGTAAGCGGAATTACAGCCACAGAAGCATTTTTAGCCGAAATGGCCGACTATCTTAAAACTTATGAAAAGGAAAATTATGGCAGAGTGTCGTTGGTTTCTTATTCCAACGACATACGCACTGCTTATCTAATTGATACTCCATTTTTGGATTTTCGATCACATAATGCCTATTCATATGCCGTTCCTTACTACCGACCAAACACACAGCATGGAAGTACTACAGGCACTTTATTTCAGGGTTGGCTTGAAGAAATGAAAGCCAGATATCCGGAAGTTCCATTGTTGATAACAGAAACCGGCTTAAGCGTTTCACCTAATGCTGCTCATATTGGACCGCCAAATTATGGCTATGGTGGTAATACCATTTCGGAACAGGCAACAGGCATCCTTCAAAATATTTACGATTTAAACAATAGCAATTTGCCTGTGGCAGGTGTTTGCATCCACGAATATCTTGATGCATGGTGGAAATTCGGCCTTGAAGATTCGTATACACACGATCCTGACGATATTGAAGAATGGTTCGGAATTGTAAGAATAGTTGAATCAGATGAATGGTATATTACTCAACCACGTCTTGTTTACAACGAATTGAAAAAGATTTGGTATTATTGAGGATTAATTTCAAATTTTAAACAAAACACCATAGAATAAAATTTTTTATAATGGACAAAAATATTTCCCGGGAAGAACATTGGAATAATATTTATACAACCAAAGACACAACTAAAGTAAGTTGGTTTCAGCAAAGCCCTGCGACTGCCTTGAAATTACTGGAAAAATATGAAATCCGGAAAGAGCATAAAATTATAGACATTGGCGGAGGCGACAGCCTGTTGGTTGACAATTTATTAGAACTTAAATATCAGGATATTACCATACTGGATATTTCAAAAACTGCCATTCAAAAATCCAAAGAACGTTTAGGCCATGAAGCCGCCAAGGTAAAATGGCTGGTGGAAGATGCAGCAAATTTTAAGCCCAAAGAAAAGTATGATTTCTGGTACGACAGAGCCGCATTTCATTTCCTCGTTGATGATGAAGAAATTGATAATTACATAAATACTGTAAATGATAGTATTAATTCCGGGGGACTTTTAGTAATAGCAACTTTCTCAAAAAATGGTCCAGATGTTTGCAGTGGACTTAAAACCAGTCAGTATTCAGAAGATGATATGTGCGAAAAACTAAAGGATAATTTCATAAAAGAAGAGTGTTTTTTTGAAGATCATAATACGCCTTCCGGAGGCAGGCAAAACTTTATTTATTGTTGTTTTAGGAGGAAATAATATCAAGCCTTTCTGCGAACTTATCAGATTAAATAGTTACTTCTTATAGAGATTACTTTTTTACTTACAAAGGATTAAAATCCTGACAATATGCATTTTATGTCATTTCGATGAATATTCGGAATGAAATGGAGTTCCGAAGCCTCGGAATGAAGAGAAATCTCCTGACCCCTCCAGATACCTTTTCTCGTATCGGAGATTTCTCTCTCCTGCGTCGTTCGAAATGACAGCAAACGTAAACTCCTAATTCATAACTCATAACTCATAATTCATAACTCATACTTATTCACTCTACATTCATTTAGGAGATTTCTCAGTCATCGTTCCTCTTGCTTCGGATGACAGAATAAAGACTACTCCGACACCCTCTCCAGATTTTGCAAATAAATATTCAAATTCGGACTATTGGTTTTTTTACCCAATACAACTGCCTTCGAATAATTTTCCTTTGCCTTTTCCTTGTTTCCGCTCTTTTCATAAGCCTCTCCCAAACTATCATAAACATTTGAAGATCCGGGATATCGCTTTACATTTTCTTTAAAAACTTTTATGGCTTCATCATAATTCTTCTCAGCAAGGTATCTGTATCCCAATAAATTTATAAAAGGCTCAGGAGCGGTCATTTCCACTCCATATGTATTGCTCAAAGATTTATAATGCTTATCGATGGCTTTTAGTCCACCTTTTATTGTTTCTTCATCCAGTTTCCAATCACTGTAAATGAATAATAGTCCATTATAAATTGTAAGATGCGGAGTAGAACCATGATTATCCTCCATCCTCTTTTCGTATTTAAAATTTAGATTTTTGGGTGATTTCTCATCAATGGTTTTGGCGAAAAAATCGAGTGTTTCGAAATAAGCAGGTTCGTTGCCAACAGTCATATAAAAATAAATGTCACTGTCGTATTTGGGCTTTAGTTTTTCAATTGTTTGCCTTATCAGATAATTATTATCATACATAAGATAAGGACTAATGGAAATGTAAGAGTTAAACATAGCAGGCCTTTCCAGTAAAGCATAAGTTGCAAATGCACCACCAAGTGAATGTCCCATTAAAATGCGATAGTCAGAAGTACGATATTTGCTGTCCATCAAAGGAAATAACTCTTTTTGAAAGAAATCCATAAACTTATCGGCACCTCCCGAGCCTTTCCGTTGCGAAAGATTTGTGGGAGTAAAATCCTTATTCCTGTCGGTATTTACCACCGAAACAACTATCATTTCAGGCATTAATCCTTGTGATGATAAAAACTGCACTATTCCAGTGGCATGATGAAAATGGGTCGCACCATCCAGCAAATAAAGCACAGGATACTCCTGATTCGACAAATCATAACTTGCAGGAGTGTAAATAATTAACTCCCTTTCTTCATTTAAAATACCGGAATTCATTTTCACTCTCTTACCTATTTCATAGGAGTTTTCATTTCCGGCTGTTGCCACTAATAAATTGCTTATTAGTATTACGGCAATTAAAATTAATTTATTCATATTGCGATTCTTATAATTTCTTTTTAATAATTTTATTCCGGTAGTTTTTCAATTATAAAAACGAAGTCTATTTTTCGGCTTACGCCATAAATCTGTGCTAAACTTACATTTTTGTTATGAGGGATTACCGAAACAACTTCTCCCCTAAGGGTGTTTAAATATTCCTGCAGAGCCATCTGGTCTCTCTCCATATCTATCTCAAATTTGTGTACGTGATATTTCATTATTCAATGTTTTTAATATTATACAAGCAAAATTCAAGCATAAAAACACCTCCCGCAATTTTATTATACAAATGCTCTATTTGAATATACCAATGCTATAATCTCCATAAAAGGAATTTATCTGACTGGTATTCTGTTTCATATATTAAATAAGCCATTTTGTATATTACTATTGTTGTGATAAGGAAATTAAAATTATAAAGTCTATTTTTGTGCTTAAATAAAGATAAAAATGACAAAATTCTCATTTAATCACGGCATAGGAAGAGTAATAATCCACATAGTTTTTTGGATTTTTTACATTATGTTTTTCTTTTTCCAATATAAATTTATGGATAAAAAATTTGATCCTTACGGAGCATTGGGAAGTTTAACTCTAACTGCTTTTGTAGATATAGCAGCAGCCTATTTTACTGTTTACTTTTTGCTATCAAAATTTCTTTTTAAGAGAAAATACATTCAATTTTCAATTTATTTTCTTTTGTCGGCAACAGTGGCTATTTTATTACAGAGGGTCATACTCTATTATATATCAGAGCCTTTATTCTACGCCGACTATCATAAAGAAAGTCATTCTTTCTGGCATATAAATCCCTTTTATTCCTTCTTTAATATTTATACTGTAGTTGGATTTTTTGCATCAGTTAAGTTATTGAAATACTGGTACAAGAACCAGCAACTTAAAGCTGAATTGGAGGAAAAAAATAAATCCAGCGAGTTGGCTCTGCTTCGCACACAAATAAATCCGCATTTCCTTTTTAATACTCTTAATAATATTGACACTTTAATTGGAACAGATGCCGAAAAAGCCTCTGATGCAGTAATAAAACTGTCGGAAATAATGCGCTTTGTTTTATATGAAGCCAATAGCGACAACATTTCTCTGGAAAAGGAAATCGATTATCTTGAAAGCTATATATCCCTGCAAAGCCTCAGGATGAGAAATCAATATTTTGTGAGTTTCGAAAATAAATCGGATAACTGCAAAGGACTTACCATAGCCCCAATGATATTTATTCCGTTTGTGGAAAATGCTTTCAAACATGGATTAAAAAATATTGTTGCTCCTGGAATTGAAATTTTTCTTGATTGTAAGGATGGGAATATTAACTTTGAAGTTGTAAACAGGTATAGCGAACTGGATGAACAAAATAAAGATAAAACAAAGGGTATTGGAATTGATAATGCCAGAAGACGATTGGAACTGCTTTATCCTGATAAACACTCACTGGATATAACTAAACATAAGGGTGTTTTCAAAGTAAAATTGAAAATTAACTCCACGAAAATTTTAAATAGATGAAAATCAGATGTATAGCCGTAGATGATGAGCCATTAGCTTTAAGAAAGATTCATGATTATATTTTGAGAGTAGGATATCTGGATTTAAAGGCAGAATTCGATAACGGACTGGAAGCATTGGAGTATCTTAAAAATAATGAGATAGATCTAATTTTTCTGGACATTCAGATGGAGGAACTTACAGGCATTCAAATGATAGAATCGCTTGTTAAAAAGCCCAAAATAATTCTCACAACTGCCTACGATGAATACGCCATAAAAGGCTATGAATTAGATGTTTGCGACTATCTCCTTAAACCAATTGCCTTTCAAAGATTTTTAAAGTCATGCGAAAAAGTACATGAATCTCTTATTAGTGAAAAGCATGAAACAGAAGAAAAAGTTGTTAGTTTTGGTTCGCCTGAAGACAATAAGTCCTACTTCTTTGTAAAAGACGGAAGCAGTACAAGAAAGATTAATTTCAAGGATATACTTTATGTGGAAGGCATGAAAGATTATCTGCAAATTTGTACTGCCAAAGAAAAAATAATGACTTTACTAAGTTTTAAGAAACTTGAAGAAGCACTGCCTGCAAATCAGTTTATCAGAATTCACAAATCACATCTTATTGCCTTCGATAAAATTGATAGTATTGAAAGAAATCATGTAATTATTAACGACAAAAGATTTCCGGTTGGTGATAGTTATAAGAAAGATTTTTTCGATGCCGTTAACAGTCGGAAACTAAATTAATTAGTTCAAAACAACTCCAGTTGATTTCCCGGCAAACTACCTTCCAGTTTGAGTAGTTTACGCTTGGTTTGCAGTCCCCCCGCATAGCCAGTAAGTTCAGAATTTGATCCTATTATCCGATGACAGGGTATAATAATCGAAATTGCATTTGCTCCGTTCGCTCCTGCTACAGCCCTTATGGCTTTTTCGTTGCTTAATATTCTTGATAATCCAAGATAGGTTTCTGTTTTGCCGTATGGAATTTGTTGCAAAGCATTCCAAACTTTAATCTGAAAATCGGTTCCGGCAAACTTCAGTGGAAGGTTGAATTCCTTTCTTTTACCATTAAAATATTCCTGCAGTTGATCTGTCGCCTGCACTATTAATTCCGTTCTATTTTCCTCATAATCAGCATTTAAATGCGATTTTATTCTCTCATCAATTTGTTTTCTTTGCTTGCGGTAAAGCCAATCGCATAAACATAGTTTGCCTTCAAAATCGCCTAAAATGAGTTCTCCATAAGGAGATTTAAAATGATGAATACTTATATTGCTCATATATATTTTTACTGATTAAATGAAAGTAAAAGTATTAATTATAAAACAAAATAATACTTATTTTTACCTCACTACTAAATTCACTTTATTATGAAAATTTATAAATATCTCATTCTAACAACCTTAATTCTGGCAATAAGCATTAATATTTCAAAAGCACAATTTGTTACACCCATAAATAGTATTTCAGGTACTGCTGAAGTAACAAGCCTTGATGGAACTATTATCAAAGGGGATGTAAAGATGGCTTCTTTTGGCAACAATGGTATTACAAGTTTTTTCCTCAAAGATGAAGCCGGATTGAAACATAAGTTTAAGGCCGATGAGGTTAAAATGTTAAAACTCAAAGTTGACGGACTTGCCAAACTGGAAATAATTGGAGAACAGTCTTCAAACCTTAGCAAACTTGCCAACTCTAATTTTAAGGAAGTTACTGAGCGTGAATTTATCTATTGGAAGAGAGTAAAACATCCGGAAAAAGATAAATATCTCTTACTTCAACTATTAAACCCGGGATTTGATAGTTTGCTGGAAGTTTATGATTTGCCAAATGCAAGAACTGCCGAATCGTTTACGGGAGACATTGCCATTTCGGGTGATATGCCCAAAGCTTACTATGTTGTAAAAAATGGGGAAACACTCGAAATAAAAAAGAATAAATACAAAAAACAGGATTTTGAATTACTGTTTTCCGATTGTCCGGTAATCATAGAAAATAACAAGCCCGACTTTAAACATTTTGCTGAGCATGTTTTCTTCTACAATGAATATTGTCAATAATTTGAAAAATTGACAAAAAAAAGACCGCCAAGCCTAAGCAAGACGGTCTCTAATAAATAATATTTTCTTATCCAACTACTTCATTCACAAGCTCTGCTGCTTCCTGCAACAATATTGCTGAATGAACTTTTAGTCCGGATTCATCTATCAGTTTCTTTCCTTCTTCGGCATTGGTACCTTGCAGTCTAACAATTATTGGAACATTAATATTTCCAATATTATTATAAGCATCAACAATACCTTGTGCAACTCTGTCGCAACGAACAATACCACCAAAAATATTAACTAAAATTGCCTTTACATTAGGATCTTTTAAAATAATACGGAATGCTTCTTCCACACGTTTAGCATCGGCAGTACCTCCAACATCCAGGAAGTTTGCAGGATCACCACCCGACATTTTAATCATGTCCATGGTTGCCATTGCCAGTCCGGCACCATTAACCATACAACCAACATTACCATCAAGTTTCACAAAATTTAAGTCGAAACGGCTGGCTTCAACTTCTGTGGGATCTTCTTCGCTTAAGTCGCGCATATGAGCAATATCCTTATGGCGGAAAAGCGCATTGTTATCGATAGTAACCTTCGAATCGGCGGCATAAACCTTGCCGTCGGCTGCTTTTATTATCGGATTAATCTCGAATAAACTGGCATCGGCTCCTGTATAAGCATTGTAAAGAGAGGCTACAAATTTCACCATTTCTTTAAAAGCAACACCACTTAAACCCAGGTTAAAAGCAATACGTCGGGCCTGAAAACCTGTCATTCCAACTTTTGGATCGATAAGTTCGTGGAAAATTTCATCAGGAGTTTCTTCGGCAACCTGCTCAATATTCATTCCACCTCTTGGAGAATACATAACCATATTCTGTCCTTTGTCGCGATTTAGTAAAATACTCATATAGTATTCTTCTACCGGCTCTGGTCCTGGATAATAAATATTTTGCTCTACTAATACTTTGCTAACAAGTTTTCCCTCTTTTTTTGTTTGAGGAGTTACCAGCATCATACCGATAATCTCATCAGCATATTGTTTAACTTCATCAAGAGTTTTGGCAATTTTTACTCCACCACCTTTTCCACGTCCGCCAGCATGAATCTGTGCTTTCACAGCCCATTTGTCGAAGCCGGTTTTCTTTTGTATTTCCTTGGCAGCTTCATAAGCATCTTCAGGTGAAGAAGCCACAATACCTATAGGC
>JBFFLX010000085.1:0-15024 GCA_041554435.1 Bacteroidales bacterium | reverse complement strand
TGACGGAACAGAAAGTTCAACAGATTTAACAATTGTCCTTCTGGAGCCAAAAATACCGTAACCACCATTTATATTTGTATAGGCAGGAACTTCTGACAAAAGGTTTCCTGAGCCATCATTTACTTCGATATAGGTATCAAACTCTTGAGAAGCACTGGCAATAATAACATCTACTTTTCCGGCCCAGCGTTTTACATTTAAAACAGGATCAAGTTTATTTTCTATGGTAGAGTAAAATATATCGCCAACATAGCCAATAAACATTTCTTCACCACCAAAAAGAGTACTGGATTTTCTTTGTCCTAAATACCACGATATAGTATTATATGTTGTATCGGTGCTACCAGGAAGTAATTCTTTATAATTGAATACTATGCTTACTTCATATCTCTTACCATTAGCAGAACTTTTCCAGACAATGTCCTTATCCGACATAAAATTTATATATCTGTTAGGATCTGAAATGTAGAAATCGCTAACTATATTCGTTGAAGAACTAAGACTTTCATTCTTTTTATTTATTGTAAGCGTATATTTATAATCTTCATTTAAAGTTTCGGCGGTATAGTAAACTATTTGATTTGGAAAGTAAAAAACACTATCTCCCGGCTTTTTATTTTTTATAGTCATAGTATCGAAAGTTATGCTTTGCTTTTCAATACCATTTTGAACACCTGTTAGTTTAACATCCAATTTATAATTATAATTATTTGAATCGGGATTTTGAGCGTATAATATTGCGTTACCCGGACCTGAAAATGCTTTGGTAACTTTAATCCAACTGGTATCATCGGTTTGATCGAGAAGTCCGTAAACTATTGTAATATCCTTATAATCAGCATATATATCAACATCATTACTGCATGATGAGAATAATCCGACTAAAATTACTATGATAAGTAATGGTTTTTTGAAACCCATTGTTTTTATTTTTTAATTAACGGTCAAAAGTAAAACTTATTTTCTTTAGGAATTTAATTTTTACAAATGAAAACATATATTTTTACTGAACCTTTGATTTAATAAAATCGTATAATAATCGTACACCTACCCCGGTTCCGCCCGATGGTTTATATGAATCTTTTTTAGAAAGGAAAGCTGGTCCTGCTATGTCTAGATGTATATAAGGATAATCGGTAAAATGTTCAAGGAATTTCCCTGCAGTAATTGCCCCTGCATCTGCACCTCCAATATTTTTAATATCAGCAATATCCGATTTTATCATTTTTTTATACTCATCCCATAAGGGGAACTCCACCATTCTTTCGTGCACTCTATATCCTGCTTTTTGTAATTCAGCAAATCCGGTTTCGCATTTTGTCTGCATAGCCACCATAGCATTAGGTCCTATGGCACGTGAGGCTGCACCAGTAAGCGTTGCCATATCTATTACCATTTCGGGCTTATATTTTTTAGCATACGAAAGAGCATCGGCCAATATCATTCTCCCTTCTGCGTCAGTATTTAAAACTTCTACAGTTGTTCCATCATACATAGTTATAACATCTCCAGGCGTATAAGCATTGCCATCGGGACGGTTGTCGGTAGCAGGAACAATTGAAATTACATGTACAGGCAGTTTAGCTTTCGCGATAGCATAAATAGCTCCTGCTACAGCGGCACCTCCGGCCATATCGCATTTCATAGTATCCATGAAATTTGAAGGCTTCAAACTTAGTCCTCCGGTATCATAAACTACGCCTTTACCAATAAAAATAATAGGCTGTTTATTGACAGGATTCTTTGGTTTCCATTCCATTATAGTAAAAGTAGGAGGATCAATACTGCCTCTGTTAACAGCCAGAAGACCACCCATTTTCAATGATTCTATTTTCTTTTTATTGAAAACATCAACCTTAAAACCTGCTGCATTTCCCAGATTTTTAAATTCCTTGGCAAACTGCTCAGCAGTGAGATATTGAACAGGCTCATTTACCATATCTCTTGTAATATAAACTGCCTCGATAATTATTCTCAGTTCTTCAATATCCTCTTCTGATGCATCATTACAATATATGTCTAATTGATTAAAACAGCTTTCTGCTCTTTCCGCATCTGTAATATATTTTGAAAACTTATAATTGGCAAGCAACAAACCTTCAGCAAGACAAAATGCATCTTCTTTTACTCCACCAACCGACTGAATAACAACTCTTTCAATCCTGTTTTTTTTGATGAGGGACTGTGTGTCGCTACCAAGTTTACGAAGATTTTCAGCCCTTTCAACTTTAGTTCCCTGTGCTTCACAGAAAGCAATAAAAAGATGATTCTTAAATCTGTTAATCTCCACAACACCGGATTTTGAGCGGTGCATTTTTTTAACCCACTTTATTTCATCATCAGTTAAACCAAGTTTGTTTAAGTCATTATTGGTTTTTATTAAAAAAATAGTGTCAGCAGCGGTAGGTTTTCTGAGTGCTTTTCTAATTATCATTTCCATTGTCTTTCTATATTTTTTGCTTTATACAGATTTATTAATAGTTCATTTTACAAATTTTATCAACCTGTTCGGAGAGCAGTCTAAATACTGTATCCGTATCTCTTTCGGCTTTTACCGAGACATATTTCTCTTGCTTCTTGTAATAGTCAAGTACAGGAATTGTTTTATCGTTATATTGTTCCAGTCTGTTAACAATTAGTTCTGCACTCAAGTCATATGGTCGTTTTCTATCTGATTTTGCTCTTTCTGATAAACGTTTTACTGCTTCAAGGGTTGTTACTTTCATATCGATAACACCTGAAATCTTCATCCCCTCTCTTCTAAGCAGTCCATCTAATATATATGCCTGCACTATGGTTCTTGGAAAACCTTTAAAAATAAATCCATTAGCATTTGGATTGCTATCAATCTGATCTTCAATAAGTTTAATAGGGATCTCATCTGGTACTATTTCCCCCTTATCCATATACGGTTCAGCAATTTTTCCTATTTCGGTATTTCCTGCTACTTCCTTTCTCAGTAATTGACCAGTAGAAATATACACAAGATTATGTTTATCGGCAAGCATTCTGCCCTGAGTACCTTTACCCGAACCTGGTCGTCCAAGCAAAACTATATTGTTAAATTCTTTCTTACGATTTGCTTCTACAACTTCTACAATATTATCAAATATATCTTCTATTTCACCTACTCCATTTATCTTGAAGTACTTCTTCTTTTTATCATAAAAGTCGGCAACTGCTTTTGTTTTATTATTATACTCTTCCAAACGAACTTTAATTACATCTAATGTATCATCGGAGCGACCTGAAGTTTTTGCTCTCAGCAACAATCTTTCTATCAAATCATTTTCAGGAACATCCAGACTAATCATGCAGTCGAGTTTACTTCCCAACTTTAAAAGCAATCCTTCTAGAATATATGCCTGAACAGTGGTTCTGGGAAAACCATCAAAAAGAATACCGCTGGAGTTGGTGTCGGTTTTAATTTTCTTTTCAATTATTTTTACTATTAACTCATCAGAAACCAGCCCACCCCTTTCAATAATAGTTTTAGCCTCTATTCCTAATTCTGAGCCTTCTGCTATTTCTGTGCGAAGCATATCACCTGTTGAGATATAAGTAAGATTGTATCTTTTTAATAATTTTTCAGACTGAGTCCCTTTACCGGCCCCCGGAGGTCCAAATAATGCAATATTTAACATAATGAATCGGTTTTAAGTATATGGATAATATAAAGTTCTATTCTTCAATTATATAAATATCTTTTAAGTTTCTCCCCTGTCGATTATAATCAAGGCCATAGCCTATTATAAATTCATTCCCAATATCGAAACCCTTATAATGTATTTCATAATCTCCTTTAAAAGCATCTGGTTTAAACAACAAAGTTGCAACTTTAACCTCATGAGCTCCCATATCCTTAAGTTGCCCAAGAACTCTTTCCATAGTTAATCCTGAATCAACAATATCTTCAACAACAACTATTGTTCTTCCATAAATATCTTCATCAAACCCAATTAATTGCCTTACCAGCTGTGTTGATTCGGTACCTGAGTATGAAGCAAGTTTAACAAATGAAATATCACAATTAAGAGTAATGTTTTTCAATAAATCGGCTGCAAACATGAAAGAACCATTTAGTACAGATATGAAAATCGGTACTTGTCCTGCAAGATCTTTATTAATTTCCCATGCCATCCTTTTCACCTGTTCTTCAATTTTTTCGTAAGGTATAAACGGTCTGAAGAGTTTATCGTGGACTTTAATTACATTCATATTTTCCGTTATTTATCAAAAACTTACAAAGATAGAATTTAGGTTGTAAATTCCTCTAAAAGCACAGATTTTTTTTAAAACACTTACTCACCAAAGGCAGATATTCCGGTTATATCGAAACCAGTTATAAGTAGATGTATGTCGTGTGTACCTTCATAAGTAATAACCGATTCCAGGTTCATCATATGTCGCATAATGGGGAAGTCGCCAGAAATTCCCATCGCACCTAAAATCTGTCGACTTTCTCGGGCAGTTCTCAGGGCCATTTCCACGTTATTTCTTTTTGCCATTGATATTTGAGCAGGAGTTGCTCTGTTTTCGCTTCTTAAAATTCCTAATCTCCAAGCCATTAGTTGTGCTTTGGTAATGTCAGTCAATATTTCAGCAAGTTTTTTTTGTTGCAGTTGAAAAGAGGCAATTGGTTTCCCGAATTGCTTGCGCTCCAAAGCATATTTTACTGCAGTTTCGTAACAATCCATAGCCGCTCCTATAACACCCCAGGCAATACCGTAACGTGCCGAATTTAAACACATTAACGGACCCTTTAAACCCTTTACATTTGGGAGTAAATTCTCTTTGGGAACTTTCACATTATCGAAAACAAATTCGCCTGTAATACTTGCTCTTAGCGACCATTTATTTTTAGTTTCAGGAGCACTAAGTCCGGCCATTTGCTTTTCTACAATAAGTCCTCTCACAATACCATTTTCATCCTTTGCCCATACAACACCAACATCAGCAATGGGTGAGTTAGTAATCCACATTTTGGAGCCATTTAACAAATAATGATCTCCTTTATCTTTTATGTTAGTTAACATGCTTCCCGGATCAGAACCATGATTTGGCTCCGTTAAACCAAAGGCACCTACCCATTCTCCACTTGCTAATTTTGGAAGATATTTTTGTTTCTGCTCTTCACTTCCAAAGGCAAATATTGGATACATCACCAGTGACGATTGTACCGAGGCTGCAGATCTAATAGCTGAGTCTCCCCTCTCTAATTCTGTCATTATTAAACCATAGGAAGTTTGATCAAGACCCGCACCACCATATTTTTCAGGAATATAAGGCCCGAAAGCACCAATTTCACCCAATTCTTTTATTAAATGAATAGGGAATTCATGGTTTTGAGCAGCATTATCAATAATAGGTTTTACCGATTTATTTACCCAATTTCTAACTGCATCTCTAATAATAAGATGCTCTTCGGTAAGCAGTTCATCTATTTGAAAATAATCCGGAGGATTGTACATAAATTCAAGATTTAATTAAAATGTAAAGATAAATAAATTGTAAGTTTTACTACCTTTGAATATTATAATTTAAAACTCCTTTAAAATGAAAAATATTATTTATACAACAAATGCCCCTGCACCAATTGGCCCTTATAGTCAGGCAGTTGAGCAAAATGGGATGCTGTTTATTTCAGGACAAATACCTGTTGATCCAAATACCGGAAATGTTGTTTCAGGCGGAATAGCCGAACAAACTGAACAAGTTTTAAGAAACATACAGGCAATTGTTACAGCCGCAGGTTATGGCAACGATCTCAATAGAATATTAAAATGCACCATTTATCTTAGTGATATGGCAAATTTTGGTGGTATGAATACAGTTTATGCAACTTATTTCCCAAGCGATCCGCCGGCAAGAGCTGCTTTTGCAGTAAAAGACTTACCTCTGGGCGTAATGGTTGAAATAGAAGCTATTGCGATGAAATAGAAGAATATATCAGAACAATTACATATTTTTAATTACCCTGTTCAACTTTTCCTGGGCTGAAAGCGCTACATCTTTTACTTCCGGATTATCCAATATTCCCATGGTAGGAATTGGATCTATTGCTGACACTTCAACTTCTCCATTTTCATGTTCTTCAACAATAACATTACATGGAAGTAGTGCCCCTATTTTGTCTTCCGCCTTAAGGGCCTGATGAGCAAGGTGAGGATTACAAGCACCCAGAATCTTGTATTTTTTAAAGTCAACATCTAACTTATTTTTCAGAGTGTCTTTAACATCAATTTCAGTTAGAACTCCAAATCCTTCCTTTTTTAATTCTTCCTTTACTTTTTCTAAAGCTTCATCATAAGATAAATTTGTCAGGGTTTTGCTAATGTAGTAATTCATTTTTAGTATGATTATTTGTTATTAATTTATGATTTTTAATGACATCAAAATGTGAGCCATTTTTCAATTATCTCTCCACCAAACTCTGTCATTATGGATTCAGGATGAAACATTAAGCCCCTAATATTATACTCCTTATGTTTAAGAGCCATTGGCAAATCATTTTCATCCTTCATGGTAATTTCAAGACATTCAGGCATATACTCCTCTTCAATTATCCACGAATGATAATGGCCTATTTTAAATTTCTCAGGTAGCCCATTAAACATTGAATCGTTTTTTAATGATTTGCCATAATTCTGAATGCCATGCATGGGTTCTGGCATTTTTGTCAGTTTGGCACCGAAAATTTCACCAATTGCCTCGTAACCCAAACACACTCCCAAAATAGATTTACTACTGATAACTGATTTTAAAAATGGCATCAGTTGCCCCGCCTCTTTCGCAATGCCGGGACCAGGTGAAATTATTACTTTGTTGAATTCATCAATATTTAGATCCAGTAGCCTATCGTTTTTAATTATCTTATAATCCTGAACATTGCATTGCTCAACCAATTGAACAATATTATAAGTGAATGAATCAAAATTATCGATTATTAAAAGGCTCATTGCTTTTAGTTTTCGACAAAAATAATTTAATTTTCAGCTAATAGAGCAAATATTAAAATCGGTAAGAAATTCCAACCATAGGGGCAAAACTAACACTATTACCAATATTCAATTGCATACCCATCTCAAAGGAAAATCTTTTAACGTTATACGAAACTCCAACTCCCAGATTAATTTCGCCAAATTGCGATTTTTCATCATAAAACTCTTTAAATCCAATTGATGCACCAATTTGGGCAATTGGCTTAGCCTCCCAATTTCCAAAATCGTGTTGATAATGCAATCCTGTTTTGATAACATGATATTTCGAACCATAAGTTGAATAATCTCCACTTAAAAACAACATATTATTATTAATAATGAAACTGCCTAACCTTAGTCAATCGATTTATAAACGAGTTAATTAATAAAATGATCCTAAATACAACTTATCATCTATATGCAATAGGCAAAAAAACATTTTTACAAAGCAAATGTCAAAAATTCAGTCTAGACGCCTACGATACTGCTAATTAGTCAGTTAACTTAATATTTTTTAACACTACACAAGTCAAATTGACAATTTTTTCTGATTGGAACAGACTTTGAAAAAACATTTTCGAAAACAAAAAATTATGTTTAACAATTAAAATATAGGAGGAACAAAAAATGACTTTAGTAAGAAGAAATGATGATTTGTTCCAGAACTTTTGGAACGATTTTTTTGACGGTGACATTTTTGGAGTTTCAAATGCTTCAAAAGTAAAAGCAAGTATTCCATCTGTTAATATTAAAGAAACAGAGGATAATTACAGCATTGAGTTAGCAGCACCGGGTATGAAAAAGGAAGATTTTGAATTAAATCTTGACAATGGGGTTTTACATATTTCATCAGAACAAAAGATGGAAGATGAAACCAAAGACGAAAAATTAAATTATACCCGCAGAGAGTTTAATTATTCAAGTTTCAAGCGCTCATTTACATTACCCAACACTGCTGATTTAGGTAAAATCAATGCTACTTACAAAAACGGATTACTTGAAATAGACATTCCTAAAAAGGAAGAAGCCAAACCAAGACCTATTAAATTAATAGAAGTATCTTAAAAAAACGAGGCGGGATTTTCCCGCCTTTTTTTTTAATATTTGCGCTTATTATCCAGTCATTAAATCAACAAATTATTTATCATACTTTTGTTGTGAAAATAATTGGTTTTGTATGCTGTCGGAAAAAATCCAAAATACTATTAATACATTAAACTTACTTGGTAAAACACGAAGTCAGTTTTTGTTTATTTTCGACTTCCTCTGCCAAGAACCAATGATTATTCCTCTTGATGCTATTAATACAAGGGAAATACTTTATTCAATAAACAAACAAAAAAACTTCCAGGAGCCTTTATCAAAAAAAACTTCGCTTGAGTTTGAACTGGAAGCAGTTGAAAAGGCAAGATATCAAAAGGCTTTCAACCTGGTTCAGAAGCATATACATTACGGTGATTCTTTTCTTCTAAACCTCACAATGCCAAGCAAAATAAAGTCGAATTACTCTTTAAAAGATATTTTCTTCGCCAGCAAGGCAAAATATAAACTCTGGTTAAAAGATCAGTTTGTGGTATTCTCTCCTGAAATTTTTATTCAAACCATGGAAAATAGTATTAGTTCATTTCCCATGAAAGGAACCATCGACGCCAATATTCCCAACGCAAAAAACAAACTTCTCTCAAACGAGAAAGAACTAGCAGAGCATTTCACTATAGTGGATTTAATAAGAAACGACCTGAGTATAGTTTCTAAAAATGTTAGAGTTGAAGAGTTTAGATATGTCGATAAAATTACCACTAATCGGGGCGATTTATTACAAATGAGTTCCAAAATCACCGGCGACCTAAACAAAAACTGGCAGAAGAATATTGGAAATATTTTAATGAACATGCTGCCGGCAGGATCCATATCAGGGGCTCCAAAAAAGAAAACAATTGAAATAATCGAGGAGGCAGAGGCCTATGAACGAGGATATTATACCGGAGTTTTTGGCATATTCGACGGTGAGAATATTGATAGCGGAGTAATGATACGATTTGTTGAGAAAACAGAATCCGGCTTAATTTACAAAAGCGGAGGCGGCATAACCTCCAAAAGCAATATGGAAGAAGAGTATGATGAGTTAGTTCAAAAAGTATATATTCCGATTTAAATTAATACATCAAATGAACCTCATAGAAACGATAAAATACGAAAACGGGAAGTTTGCCAATCTTGATTTGCATCAAAACAGGATGAATATTTCTCGTAAGAAGTTATTTTCATCAAGCAATAATATTGATTTATTCTCGGCTTTAAGCCGGAAGACGAGCAGTTACCTAAAAGACAATCAACTTTATAAATGTCGTGTTGTTTATGAGGATGAAATAAAAAAAATTGACTTTATTCCATATTCCAGACCACTAATAAAAACTTTGAAACTTGTTTATGATAATGACATAGACTATAGATTCAAATATGAAGACAGAAGTCAGCTTTCGTTACTTTTCGCTCAGCGGGAAAATTGTGATGATATTTTAGTAGTTAAAAACAATTTAATATGTGACTCTTATTTCTGTAATATTGTTTTGTTCAATGGCAAGCAATGGCTTACGCCTGAAAAACCACTTTTAAAAGGTGTCCAGCGTCAATATCTTATCGACAATGAAATAATTCAAACTGCCAATATATCATATGATGATTTGAAATATTTTTCAAAAGTCAGGCTAATTAACGCTATGCTTGATTTTGAAACAGCCCGGGAAATTTCCATTCAAAATATCATATAAGCAAACCCCTTTTAAATGATTTTTTCATATTTTTGAACACTTAAAATTATAAGCCAAATAATTATGAAATTTAATAAAACTATTTTTACTCTGGCATTTTTTATTCTCAGCAGAGTGACTGTATTTGCAGGAGAAGGCATGTGGATTCCAATGCTTTTACAACAACTAAACGAGAAGGAAATGCAGGAAATGGGTTTTCAACTCAGTGCCGAAGATGTGTATTCCATAAACCACTCAAGTATGAAGGATGCCATACTTCTGTTTGGCAGAGGCTGTACTTCCGAAATAATTTCCGACCAGGGATTAATATTAACAAATCACCATTGTGGCTACAGCAACATACAAAAACACAGTAGTATCGAACACGACTATCTTACCGATGGCTTCTGGGCTATGAACCAAAAAGAAGAACTTCCCAATCCCGGACTCACCGCAACATTAATGATAGAAATGCGTGAAGTTACTTCAGAAGTTTTCAATGGTGTAAATGATAAAATGACTGAAGCAGAGCGCAATACAATGATAAAAGATAATTCCAGCGCACTTATACTTGGCTTTGAAAAAGACTCTCCATATAAAGCCAAAATAATGCCTTTTTACGAAGGTAATCAATACTATATGATTATTACAGAAACCTTTAAAGACATACGTTTAGTGGGGGCACCACCTTCAAATATTGGCAAATTTGGTGGCGATACCGACAACTGGATGTGGCCACGTCATACAGGTGATTTTTCTCTATTCAGAATTTATGTTGGAAAGGATGGTAAACCTGCTGAATATTCAGAAGATAATATCCCCTATACTCCAAAATATCACTTCCCCATCTCCTTAAAAGGAACAAAAACAGGTGATTTTACAATGGTATTGGGTTATCCTGCAAGAACTGAAGAATACTTACCATCATATGCAGTTGAGTTAATTACAGAAATTGGAAATCCCCAAAAAATTAAACTAAGGGAAACACGTCTGGATATTTTTAATGAATACTCAGATAAAGATGCTGAAGTAAGAATAAAATATGCTACTAAACATGCACGAGTTGCCAATTACTGGAAAAAAATGATAGGAGAAAGTAGTGGTATTGAGCGTATGAATGCAATAGAAAAGAAACAGGACTACGAAAAACGATTCACAAAATGGGTTAACTCCTCAGATTATACAAAAAATGAATATGCAGGAATTATTTCAGGTTTTGAAAATTATTACACCCAACTGGAACCACTAAGTTTGGCATTAGACTATTTTTCGGAAAATGTTATGGCGATGGAAGTTGTAAAATATTCTTATGGGTTTCGAAAACTTATCGAATTGAGCAATGTAAAACATCCCAACAGGGAATTCATAAATAAGGAGGTAGAAAAACTAAAAAAAACAACTGCTGTTTTCTTTAAAGATTATTATAAACCCATCGATAAAGACATAACAGCCAAAATGTTAATGTATTACGATAAGAATATTGATGACTTATACAAACCTGCCTTTTTTAAGGAAATAAATAAAAAGTATAAAGGAGATTATGTGGCCTATACCGATTATATGTTCGAAAAATCAATTTATGACGACCAGAATGAAATAAACGATTTGCTGGAAAATTATAAACCAAAAGATTATAAAAAACTTATCAAAGATCCGGTTTATGATATTGCAAATGAATATTATAATATTTATATAAGCAAACTTAAAACGCCTATATCAAATTTATATACCAAAATCGACAGTTTACAACGTAAATATATGAAAGCACAAATGGAAATGGAGCCGGGAAAAAGGTTCTATCCAAACGCAAATTTTTCACTACGTGTAAGTTATGGTATTACCGAAGGCTATAGCCCAAAAGATGCTGTGTATTATAAATCTTTCACAACTCTGGAAGGAATAATGCAAAAGGAAAATCCTGATATTTATGATTATGTTGTGGAAGACCGCTTGAAAGAACTATATAATAATAAGGACTATGGTAAATATGCTGATGAAGATGGAAGTTTGCATGTTGCTTTTGTCGCCAGCAATCATACTTCGGGTGGTAATTCAGGAAGCCCTGTAATAGATGCAAACGGAAATTTAATTGGACTAAATTTTGACCGTTGTTGGGAAGGTACCATGAGCGATATAGCCTACGATCCAAGCGTATGCAGAAATATTTCCATGGATATCAGATACTTTTTATTTATAGTTGATAAATTCGCCGGAGCAGGATATTTAGTTGACGAAATGGATTTGGTGGAGGAGTAGTTGGGAGTTCATTGAGTTCATAGAGTTCATTGAGTTAAAAGTGCCTGGAGTTACAAGTGCGCTAAAGTTATGAGTTACTAAAAGTTCATAGAATGCGCTTGAGTTCATAGAGTTCATAGAGTTAAAAGTGCCTAGAGTTATAAGTGCGCTAAAGTTACAAGTGCCTAAAGTTATAAGTTGAAATCCAAAACGAACTCGCAACATGCAACACGTAACTCGCAACCTGCCTACACAAAGTTTCGGCAGGCAAGCCCGCAACACGTAACTCGCAACCCGTAACCCGCAACCCGCAACCTGCCTACACAAAGTTTCGGCAGGCAAGCCCGTAACCCCAAGTTTCTTATTTAAACTGTTAATAAATTCACAAATTAGGATCATATTAAATCTATTTACAGTATTTTTGCAAATTATTTTTTGAAAACAAATATCATGAAGGAAGAAAAACTTTTTCAGGAATTTGAAGCCGTTACAACGGATCAATGGAAAGAGAAAATAATTAAGGATTTAAAAGGTGCCGACTACGACAGGAAACTGGTGTGGAAAACCAATAATGGTTTCGATTTACAACCTTTTTACAGAAGAGAAGATCTGGAAAACCTGACTTACCTGAATAGTTTACCAGGTGAATTTCCCTTTACCAGAGGAAGTAAAACTCAGGCTAACAATTGGAAAGTAAATCAGGTAATTAAGGTTGACAATATAGCCGAGGCCAATAAAACAGCTCTGGACATAAGATTTAAAGGTGTTGATTCACTGGCTTTTATATTCGACGACTCATATAAGCCAACAGAAAAAGACATAGAAGATTTGCTGGAAAACATCAGAGTAGATGTGATGGAAGTAAATTTCAAAACTGCCTATCCTGTTCTTTTGCTGGAAATTATCGACAGCCTTGCAAGAAAGTACAATCGCGATCTGGATAGCATTAAAGGTAGCGTTTTCTGTGATCCTGTTTCTGAATATAGTTGTGGTAATAAAACTGAATTTGATTCGCTTGATGAATTCACTAAGGTTGAACAGCTATTAAAAACTGCCGAACATTTGGTAAATTATCATTGCCTGACAATAGATGGAAGCATTTTCCACAATTCGGGAGCCACCACGGTTAGTGAAATGGCTTTGAGTATTTCCATGGCCGTTGAATATCTAAACAGGCTTACCGACAAAGGTTTTAGTGCAGATGAGTTAGGTAAACACATCCGTTTTAATTTCGCCACCGGCGCATCATATTTTGTTGAAATTGCCAAGTTGAGGGCATTACGTTTCCTCTGGGCAAAAATCATGAATGAATACGGTATTAACGATGCCGACTCGGCAAAAATGTATATCCATTCGGTAAGTTCAAGTCGCAATAAAACCATTTACGATCCTTACGTAAACATGCTCAGAACCACCACCGAAACAATGTCGGCGGCACTTGGTGGAGCCGACAGTATTACCGTTATTCCATTCGATATTCCATTAAGCAAAGATTCGGTTCTGGGAAAGAGAATTGCCCGTAACCAGCAACTTCTATTAAAAGGAGAATCATATTTCGATAAAGTTAACGATCCTGCTGCAGGCTCTTATTATATAGAAACCATAACCGACAATTTAATTCAGTCGGCATGGAAATTATTTTTGGAAATAGAAGAAAAAGGTGGATATCTTAAAGCCTTCGAATCAGGATATATTAGTGAATTGATTAGCCAGGAGGCAGATGAACTGTTGAAAGATGCTGCCTTTCGTAAGAGAATAATTTTGGGAACCAATCAGTATCCTAATATCAATGAACAATTTGCAGAAATTGAAATTACTAATGAAGCAAAAGCAGGTGGGAAATTCATAACACCAATTAGAATTTCAGCAGAATTTGAAGAATTAAGAAATAGAACCGACAGATATTCAGCAAATAATGCTCGTCCAAAGGTATGGATGTTCACCTATGGAAATCTGGCAATGCGTAAAGCAAGAGCACAGTTTGCAGCAGGTTTCTTCGGTTGTGCCGGATTTGAGGTTATCGATAATTTAGGTTTCAAAACTGTTGACGACGGTGTGCAGGCTGCTAAAATTGCCAAACCTGATATTGTTATTCTTTGTAGTAGTGATGAAGAATACGCTGAGATAGCATCTGAAGTATATGAATCCTTAAAAAATGACACCATTGTTGTCCTAGCTGGCTATCCTAAAGAAATACTTGAAGGCTTGAAAAAGATAGGATTTACGAATTTGATACATATTAAGTCTAACTTACTTGAGGAGTTAAAGAGATATCAGAGGGAGTTGGGGATATAGGTTGCGGCCTGCCTGCCGGCGAGTTGCAGGTTGCGGGTTGCGAGTTGCGGGTTCGTAAGGTCAATAAATAAATATTAAATGAGTAGTTATAACGATCTGGAAATATATAAATTGAGTTATGAATATGCCTTGGAAATTCATGAAATGACCATGCATCTACCTACTTATGAACAATATGAACAGGGTAGCCAAATCAGAAGATCTTCCAAGAGTATTAAAGATAATATTGCGGAAGGCTACGGTAGAAGAAGATATAAAGCTGAATTTATCAGATTTTTAGTTTTTGCCCATGCTTCTTGTGATGAAACCATTTCACAATTAAATATGATTAGTGAAATATATTATAAAGACAATCCTCTTACAGGTTTAATCGAAAAATATAATCAATTAGGAGGAAAGATAAACAACTTCATAAAATACGTTGAAAATAATTGGAAAACACATAATAATATTTAACTCGATTTCGAAACTCGTAACTCGTAACTCGTAACTCGAAACTCGAAACTCGAAACAAAATAATAAAATCATGAAACCAATCTTCAAAAATATAAACATAAAAAGCAGTCCTGAGAGTAAATTGGATAATGCTACTGAAATTAAAGATTCCGCAAACTGGACAACCGCTGAACAAATAAACTTAAAGTCAGCTTATACCAAAGCAGACCTCAACGAGATTGAGCATCTGGATTTTGCTGCCGGGATCGCACCATTCTTAAGAGGTCCGTATTCAAGTATGTATGTAACTCGTCCATGGACAGTTCGTC
>JBFFLX010000084.1:0-15121 GCA_041554435.1 Bacteroidales bacterium | reverse complement strand
GTGGCGGCACTTTCACCGTTTTTATATCGAACTTCCAGTTCTTCCAAAGCAGCATTTACACTAAACACGCCATCTTTATAACCAATCTGTTTTTCCTTCAGTTTTAAAAATACTTTGTCTAAACTGTTACCCGCCAAACTTGCTTTGGCATAGTTCGGAGCAATGGTTTCTATCAGTCCGATGTTTTCTTCCAGACTAATATTCATCAGGTGCATCGTGGTTCCCGATTTTTCAACAGCTTCAGTCAGGTAAGGTATGTCTGCAGCACCGGCTTTCGAGCCCGCTGCCATCGCATTAATTATTCGTTTACTTCCTTCAGCGCCAATGTTAAACTGGTTCATGGTAGTGGTAAGCCCTGCTACTGCCGGAGCAAGATCCGATTTCGCTGCTTCACTTAATATAATCGCATCTTCGGTTACCGAGGCAAGTGCTTCTGCATTTTTTAACAACTCTGGCCGCTGAGATCCTACCTTGGTGTAAGCATCCACAATATCGTCGGCACTTTGTTTTATCAACACGCCGCCTTCAGTAATTTTTACCGATGTTTTTTTTGCGATATCTCCAAGCTCTTCCAGCTCTCTTCCTTCCAGTCCGGTTAATGCCGAAAGATTATCAAGTCGTTCGTTAAAGTCGTCGGCCACTTTTGCAGCTTCATTCATCTTGCGCACAAACCGCGTCATTCCGGCAAGTACAACTCCAAAGCTAAAAGCAGGCAATAAACCTTTGGCAAAACTTAGCGCCTTTTGCATGGGGCTTTGTAGCAAGCCCATCTCGGTTTTTACTTTACTAATTTGGCTGGTTACCCGCGAGAGATTACCCGCTTCCTTTTTCCACTCTACAGTGCCTTGTTTTAAACTTTTTACACGGTTCAGCAAAGTTCGTTTGGCGGTTTCAAGCTCATTCAGACTTACTCCATTCAGGTTTTTTAATGTCGCCTCCAAATCCCGGTGTTGGTTCACCAAACTTTTGGCACTCCGGGTGGTTTTTTTCAGCTCTTTGTCGATTAATTTGTAGCCTTCTACATCGCCCGCTTCTTCGGCTTTTTTCTTGAGCTCAATCAAACGTTTCATTTCGCCCTGAAGCTCTTCCAGCTTTTGCTGTGCTTCCTGGTTGTTAAGCGTTACATTGACTTTCGCCGTTTCGTTTACCATCGATTTTAATTTTAGTGGTTCTATAGTTTTGGATCTCGATTATTGCGCGAAGCAATGCAGTAAGATGTTGAGGCTGTATTTGTCTTTTGTTATTAATCATGTTGTAATAACGAGTCTCCGATATGCCAGCCTTTTTGATTACTTCCATTAATGGAGCGTTGGATAATGCTATTAAAACAATAAGTTCTTCTCTCAGATCTATGTAATGCTGTGACTGTCTGTATATGGAATCAAATGCTTTCATTTTATTGATCTCCTACATTATTACGATTCTTTAATTGAGTTATAATCTCTTCGGTTGTGGAAAAGGGTGTTTGTGTTTCATTCTGTTTCTCTGATAATATGGTATGCTTTTTACCAGTTAATTCCTGAAGGGCTTTTTCTGTTGCTTCTTTGTGATTTAAATTTTTCATGATGTTTGTGATTTTTATTGTTTTATTTATTGTGAATACTTTTTGCCGTAATAGTTCCGATTTGGTGATATTTAGTGTCTCACATAAATTGTCGAGATTTTCTTTTTCTGGATCGGTTAACCGAATAGAAATGGTACTTGTAAATTCCGGCGTTTTTCTGCTCATTTTTTATTTTAAATGTAATACGCTTAAAGCCTAAAGAAAAGGACACCTTGATTGTGCTGAATATTGAGCATAAAAAAAACCAGGCCGAATAGACCTGGTTTAAAACGAAACAGTGCTGGTTGTTTAAACATTAACGAACCAACAAAATATTAATTTATTGAAGTTTCTAATTGATTTAGTCCAAGAGAATCTAGTTTGCTGTTAATTACGGTTAGTCTTTCCTGAAAAAAATCAATTTGTTTTAGTAATTGATTTTTGAAATTTCTATCAAAAACATAACCACTCCTGTTTTTCTCTTGTAGTTCGTAAAATTCAATATCAGCGTTTCGACCAATTAAAATTTTTTGAAACAGACCTTGGTAATAGTGTAGATTTTTAACATCAAGATTATTGAATCTTGTCATTTCTGTAGGTGAAATTGTTCTATTATTGCTCATCGTTCAGCGTTTTTTGATAGTTTGTTATCGATCGATGAATATTGTTTAGTTTATGTATTATCTCTAATGAGAAATCGATATCCGAGCCTTGGAGTAAGCTAGAATCTAATTCCCTGGCACGGTCGATAAGTTTATGTACAACTTTGAGATAATTGTCACCATCTTCAATGACAATATGTATATTACGTTCTGCCTTTTTTGAAGGGTTCGAAGTTTCATTGAAATTTTCCACTTCAGTTGTTTGATATAATCTACTAACAATCTTGTTTGATACCTTGTTTTTTACTGATTCCATAATTTATGTACTTTAAAGTGTGTTTTAATTATTAACTAATACCAGATGAAAACTATATTAGCGGCTATGAGCCGCCTATTTTTGTCTTACAGTGGTGGTTGTTTTCGACAGATTGTAATAAAGCGTTACCTTCTTTTTTAAACATAATCCAATGTGGTACTAAGCGTGGAACGTGATAACGTGGATTGCCTGCGCAAGCTCCTTTTAATTCGCCAAATTTTACTGATCCCTTAATTGTTTCAACATTACCTGTAAATGCTCGTGGTAAATCTGCATCTGTAATATTTGCTCCTAGATTATTGAAAAAATTAATGTTTTCGCAAATGGCTTTTACTTTTTCTAAAACAATATTTTCGTTTTCGTTTGTTGTAAAATAAGTATTTAGCTCCTTTATTTCGGTTTTGATTTCATCTGGGAAAAAGAACTGCTTTTTTTCATAAATTCTTTCTATTTCTAAATGAATTCCACTCCTGAATTTAGTTTTAATAAATTCACTTAAATACTTGATTTCTTCTTGCAAATCGATACAATCAGGAAAATCAGTTATCTCGATTAATTTCTCGATTTTTATCCGGTTCACCTTAACCAGTTTGGAAAGTTCCGGATCTAGTTGAATAAACCTCTCCTTGATAAAAAATGTGATTGTACTCTGGGGTACGGATAAAACATCCTTTACTAATTGCGGTGTAAGTGGCTCGTTAAAATAGCTTTTCCATCCAACTTGCAAATCGTTCAATTTGTAGATTACATGTTCCCAATTTTCGGTTTCTTTTTCGATTGCTGCGTAATTTTGACCAATTAATTTTGGCTTAAAATCTAATTCATTCATAATTCTAAAAATTTGATTAATATTTGATTTGTCCTGTTTCTTTATCAGTGATGTACAGGTATTTTACTGATTTAACTTGATTCCAATTTTTTTTGATATAGGCTACAGCATCCCATCCGGCAGTAATATGATCGGTGCCAAAACGTTTTAGTTTTACGGTTCGTGAAAAATTTTTTTCATATTTCACTTTTAAGGTGACTTCAAACTCGCGGTGTAGATTTAAAACTTTTACCATATTATTATACTTTTACATTCACACCCGCGGCGTGCGCAACTGCGAAAAAGGTTTTTATCGTTATTCCTGTTTTTCTTCCATTCAGGCATTTATCAAATTGTCGGTCGCATTTATTCTTATCGTAACCAGGATAAAACCGGCTTATTCGGTTGAACCAGCCCCGACCGGTTTCTCCAAACTCGCTAAAGGCAAAACCCAGCTTTAACCAATCTTCATAGTTCATTGTTAAATCTATTTTGTGTGTTTCAATCCTACGGACTACAATCTCAACTTCGTGTAAAATTCCGGTTGTCGATTGTTTCTTCGAATACCGTGAGGGTTGGTTCTCAGTGATTGGTTTCTGAAGCCATTGTTTTGGATTAAACGGTTTACGCTCGACCAACCATATTTCAGGATTAAAACTCTGTTTCATTGAATCAGATATTTAGGATTAATAAATGCATCAGGATCATAGCAAAGGAAAGTTGCTCTTGATACGTCTTTACAGGCTTTGTCTATTTCTATTGAATAGGTTCTTTTTATGTAATTATATATTGCCTGGAACATTTTTGCATGTGAGTATTGTTCTGAAATATCTATTGGAATAATCCATTTCAGGCCATTACCGTTTGGCGAAATAAAAAGCAGCTGGGTTTCGAAATATGGATCTCTTAATAATTCACTTTTTAAGTTGGCCACATTTTTCACATGGTCAAAATCGATCGCAATTAATCCTGAATGTTGAATTAAGGCCTTTTCTTTTCGTTGTGTAAAGGTTCCAGAAAAGGTAACATACGGAAAATGTTTTGCCTTAAAGTTTCGGTTTTCATCTTTCTCTGAAATTGACCTCAATTGTTGTGTTGGCTCTTTTAAATAATCGCTCGTAATTGCTCTAAATGCATCGACCAAACGAATGTTTTTATATGGTCGAGTATTGGTTACAGGCTCTTCAAAAAAGCTAATTTTAGATGCTATTATGTTCTGTTTTTTCATTGTAGTTTTTTTTTCGTGGCTTTTGTGGGTATGCTTACCTGTAAATACTGTAAATACTGTAAATTGAAATGAGTTAACTTCCTGTTAGACAGAGCAATAAATGTTTTTCGGCATGTAAATATGAAAATTGCCATTATTGATCTTAACTTGCAGTAATACAGCAATATAGGTGTGTTTTTTGCATATTTACAATATTTACACAGCGTTTTTATGTTAAATACTGTTAGTGTAAATGTTGTAAATGATTTGTAAATATTTAATTTGCTGATATTCATGGTTATATGTTTTATTATTTACAGTATTTACAGTATTTACATGTTTATTTCTACTTCAGAGATTGAAAAACCGTTTTCAGATTTTTCAAGCCAAAATTGGTAGCACGAACCAAAATATAAATCAGTATAAGCACCGCCTCTTCCTTTTTGAGTATTAGGAATAAAAGAAGCATTTGATTTTGAGGTTAATAGCATTCGTAAACTATTAGCATCTAAAAATCGTTGGTTATTACTTTTGCAGTACTTAATGTATTCCGGGAAAATGCTTTGTATTTTAATTTGAAGTATTCTTTCACCAGACTCTATTAGTTTTATCGAGTAATGACTTCCTTTTCTGTTGTTCATTACCTTGTCGAATTCAATCAGGTTATTGTTTTTTATGCTGTAAGCAAAGGCCTGCCAGAATATTGTTATTTCATTGGTTTGTTTAAGTAGCCGATTTTGTTCAACTGCATTTTCGATAACTGCAATTGTTATTTCGTTAAACGAAAAAGGGAATTGAAGTTTCTTAATCAGTAATTTTGCGGGTGTAAGTAATAGTGCAACATGTTTTAGTGTTCTTTCTGCAAAATCCGCGCTTACTTCGCTGCGAAGTTCTTTAATATTTTCATCGAATGTTTTTTTGAAACCTTTACGGAAATATTCTCGATGTTTCAATATTTCGATTAATACTTTTCCAAATCCATTGTCTTGTGTTTTCTCCAGTTGGCCAAATGCTTGACGTTGCTTTTCCGAAAATTGATTATTCTCAAAATTTAAAAGAATCATTCTTGAAAGAACAGCGGCCTTTTGAGTTGGTAAATGGTTTCCATCTAGAATAATTGCTGATTTAACAGCCGCAACCCTTGTTTTATTGTCGTTGCTTTTTACACCAGTAGCACGGCCAGAACCATCGTAAGCAGTTAAAAGTAGATCTTGGTTTGCTTCATCGGTTTCGGGTGTATATTCTTTGAGATAAAAAATACTATTGTTTCGGCTGGCAATTGTTCTTGAAAGTCCAACTTGGGTAGCATTGTTTAAAGGGATGCCAATAAAATCTTTACCGAAAAGTCGAAGCAGAAATTCAACTAACGATGTTTTGCCGGTTCCGTAGGCTCCAAATAAAAAAAGAAAAGGGAAAAATCCAACCTGGTTAAACACAATATCCCAAAATACCGAAAGGATTAAAAACAGTATAGAAATTGCACCATTCGATTCAAATGCTTCAAAATAAAGCTCTGACCATTTTTTAAAATCATGTTCGCCTGCAGCATAAACAAATTTGCGTTCGCCTTCGTAGTCCTGGTTATTTTGTTGGGCTATTCCAAAAGCCGGTAAGTAGTATTTTTTTCCGTTATCCGAATCTTCAATTATTCCAACTTCTGAAACTTGATGCAGTTTTCCTGAAGAGGTAAATAGGGCATTCGAAAAGGCAAAAATATCGTGTTCAGTATTATAACCTAAAGTTTCAATTATATGGGCCTGAATCTCATAATCCATCCAATTTGCAAAAATCCGTTTTAAGTTACTTGTGTACCCATAAAAAGTACATTGGTGACTTTTCAAAATAGTTTCAAAAGAATCAAGTTTCATTTCCGAACTTTGTACTTCAACAATGTGGATTTCTCCGGTGCTTTTTTGAATTTTAATAATTCGTTTACTATTGTTTGTACCGTTCACCAAATGAAACAGGCTTTCGCCAACAAAATTTGAAAGTTCAACCTTAATCTTATTTTTACCCTTAATTTCAAATGTAAAGTATTTACTTCCATAAAGATAAAATCCATAAGTATCAAAGTGTTCTTCACTGTTTGAGCTATCAGGTATTTCTTTTTTGTAGTCCATTTATTTGGCTCGTTCCATCACGGTTCTTGTACTAAATCGAATAAACTCAGCAAGGTTGGTTTTCTTTTTTATGCAAAATTTATCAAGTTTTTCACGTTCTGATTTTGAAAATCTAACTGTGAAATTTTGGCTTCTAACCTCTTTTTGTGGAATTTTAATTTTTTGATTCATTTTTTATTTTATTGTTGCATTGCAAAGTTTTAGCTTTTTGCATTGCCATAAAAGGACAAAAAAATAGGATGAGAAAAGCTTTTACTTTAATGAGTCTCTTTCATCAACCAATTGAATATTTTTATTAAAAAGTGTCATGGCTAAGTTTTTAATAATGATTATTTTAATTGTTTATAATTTTCAATTAGTTCCGATTTTAATACAAACCTGGTTCTGCCTTTCCCGTGCACTGGTATTTTTCCTGCAGTAATCCACTTGCAAAGAGTTATGTAGCTCACATCTATAAACTTACTTGCTTCGCTTACAGTCATTTTTTCTGTTTGAAAATCCGGTTTAACTGTTTGTTCCTGGTGCTTACTCAGAAATATTTCAAGTCCTTTTGCTATGTCCTCAGGTGAAGAGAGTATCATTATTTTTTCCATGCTATAAATAAGTGAATGATTATTATGCACAAATATATATAAATAATACACTAATTGTATTATTTATATGCAATTGTTTATTAACAACAAGTAGTTAGTGTAATATATGTATGTTTTAACTATCTTTGAAGTGTGGAAAGTATTCATGAAAAAATAAAAAAATTACGCACCTTAAGGAATATTAGCCAATCTCAAATGGCTAAAATCGTTGGAATTACGCGTGCTACTTATGTGTTTATTGAAAATGGGAAAACCCAAAACATTTCAATAGAAGTAGGCAAAGGAATTGCCAGAGCTTTGGATGTTCCTTTTACTGAACTTTTTGAAATTGAGGCTTCTGATTCAAAGATTATTGAGTTACAAACAATAATTAAAGATTTAAAGGAAACAATTAAAGGAAACCACAATACAATAAAAGATTGTACAAATAGAATAGTAGAAAAGAATTTGGTAATAGATACATTAACCGCTAATCGTAAATTTCTAGTTACTTCGCTTATAAAATATATAGAGCAACAACCTTCTAATGCAGTTTATTGGCATGCAAAGCAAGGGTATAGATATGTCAAAACCACTAAGGAACGAGAATATATTGATCGTCTTATTTTAGAGATCGAAAAGCAAAGAGAAGGGATCTATGATTATTTTTTGAATGAAGGAATGATTACAAATGAAGATATTGAGCAGGCTCAAAAAATTATTGAAAAGTCTTATAATAATATGAATTTTGAATATGCCTTTTCCAATCAATTTAAAAATTTGTAAACATTTAAAAAAAGTAATTTTATTTAAACGGTTTATTCAATGTGATTAAAAGTAATTGCTGTCAATTTTGACAACTTACTTCGAAAAAAATATTTTAACACCTGCCATTTTCACTTACAGAGTTTTTTTAATTTCAAATGTCTCCATGCTTGTCATTTTTGTCTACTTTTTGTAGGGTGAAAAAACTTAATTTTATAGATAAATATAAGTTTCTGCCTTGTTTGATGGTTGGCTGCAGGGTTCCGATTATGTACTTAAATGTTACATACTCCTGCTACGCTCAGTTTTCTCCTTAATTACAATATCGGCATTTACTCCCGAGTGCTCGGGATAAGGTTTATAATTTTCTGTGGCATTAAAGATCGCAATAGGTATTATCTACAAACATCATATAAAACTAGGTTGCATTCATAAAAACAAGCATCCTTGTTTCGCGAAGGATGCTTGTAACTTTAAGTGGAGATAATAGATTTTTCAGGTTCGTAGTTTTAACCTTGATTAAAAAATTATATTATCGATATAAAACTAGATAAATTGTGGAAATAGGGAAAAGACATTACCCGGCATTGTTGTTTTAACCAACTTATGATTAGATATGGTATTATTAAAATGGCTGGGTTCGGAAATTACTTAAGAAAAAGAATTGTTTATTAAATGATATTTTGTTAAATTACATTCTGATACCATTTCTGGTATCTTGTTTGGGGGTTAACATAAAACGGCGGCTGTTGAGTTGCCGTTTTTCATTTCTATTTATTAAGTTTGAGTAAATCAACTAAACCGCGAATATGAATAATCCAGAATTCACAATAAGAAAAAATGCTCCAATTTGGGTAATAGTTTTAGTTGCCTTAATAATTGTAATTTCTCTTTGGTCCGCGAATTTCTATTTGCTTGTGGATATAGAAGATAAAGGAATACTTGGTGACATGTTTGGGGTAGTAAATTCATTGTTTTCCGGACTGGCATTTGCCGGCATTATTATAACAATTTATTTGCAACGGAATGAACTTATACTTCAGCGCGAAGAACTTAAATTAACCAGAGATGAATTTAAAAATCAAAATGTTACGCTTCGTTTGCAGCGTTTTGAAAATACATTTTTTAATTTGCTTTCTCTACATCATGAAATAGTAAAAGGGATATATTTTACTAAGGAAACTTTAGTCAATGAGGACAAAGGTGGCTTTCGTCGAATAACAGATGAAATAAAAACGGAAAATATAACTTTTACTGGCCGTGACGTTTTTCAAGTATGCTACAATGAGATAAGATCAAAACTTCATGGAACAAAAGAACTGCATGAGATAAGCTCTGCTTATATTTCGGAATATTATAAATATCAAAATCATTTTGATCATTACTTCCGGAATTTGTCACAGATTATAGTGCTAATTGATACAACTTTAATTCTTAATCACAAGAATCCAGGATTGGAATTAAATGAGAAATCCAAATATGTAGATGTTGTAAAAGCTCAATTATCTACATATGAATTGTTATGGATTTACTATAATTGTTTAAGTTCTAATGGTATGAGATTTAAGCCACTTATTGAAAAGTATGGTTTTTTTAATGAAGACTTCATTCTTGATTATCTTGTAGATTCTGATCACAGAAATATGTATGAAATTAGTGCTTTTGAGAAGAAATGATCTAACGGTAGAAAATATATTCATTAAGGCTTTAGAAATTAGGAATACGAGTTAAAGAAGAAGGAATTTCATGTAGTTTTTGAATCATATTATATGTTTAAAGATTCTAAATAAGCATGATTACGCATTTAGTTGTTGACAAATATATTAATATTTAATAATTTTGTCAACAACAATCAATTATTTCAATACGCAAAAAATGAAAGAACTTTTCGCCAAAAGGCTTAAAAATGCCAGGATAATGGCTGGATTAAGTATGGATGCACTGGCTGAAATTGTTGGTGTTTCAAAAGAGGCTATTCGTAAATATGAACATTCAGAAGCACAACCAGGAAGCACCAACTTAATAAAAATTTCAAAAGCTTTAAGTGTCAATATTGACTATTTCTTTCGCTCATCAATCGTTGAATTGGGAGTTGTTGAATTTAGAAAAAAGTCCTCATTGGGTAAAATTAAAACCAACCAAATAAAACAACGTATTATAGATTCTTTGGAACGATACATCGAGCTTGAAAAAATTTTTAATATTCAATATATACTTGAAAATCCGGTTGAGCACATGCAAATTCAATGCGGTGAAGATGCTGAATTGGCGGCTGATATTGTTCGCAAAGAATGGAGTCTGGGACTTAATCCCATTAAGAGTATAATTGAAACTTTTGAAGATAACCATATAAAAGTTATCGAAGTTAAAGAAGAAGATGTTTTTGATGGTTTGTCAACTTTGGTTGATGATATTATTCCGGTTATAGTTGTTAACCAGAATTATACTATTGAGAGAAAAAGATTTACTTTGTTGCATGAATTGGGTCATCTGCTTCTCAATATCTCTGAAGGAACTCCCAAAAAAGAGCAGGAAAAGTTCTGTGATAGATTTGCAGCTTCTTTTCTTATTCCAAAATTATCTTTTATTAAAGAAATTGGTGAACGTAGATCTAATATCTCTGTAAATGAACTTGCTGAACTTCAAATAGAGTGGGGAATTAGTATTAGAGCTTTGATAATAAGAGCTAGAGACTTGAATGTGATTAATAAGTCTAAAGTAACTGGGTTCTTTATAAAATGTAATCGAAATCCTGAATTTAAAATCTATGTTGACAAGCCTCGTTTTGCTGAATCTGAGGCAAGCAACCGCTTTAATCAGCTTATTGCACGTGGCTTAGCACAGGAGTTAATAAGTATTAGTAAGGCCTCTGCATTATCAAATATCCCGGTAAATCAAATTAAGTCCGAAATAGCATTTATATAATGGAAATTGTAGTAAATGATACCAACATATTTTTTGATTTACTGGCTGTTGATTTATTGGACATCTTTTTTGACCTTCCAATTGAAATACACACTACCGATTTTGTAATCAATGAAATTACAGATCCCAAACAATTAGAAATTATAATGGAGTATGTGGACAGAAAACAGCTACTGGTATTTGAATCTGATTTTGATTTTTACAGTAAGATATTTGAATTAAAGGAAAAAGTGCCTGGACTATCACCAACAGATTGTTCTGTTTGGCATCTTTCAAAAATTAGAGATCTCACTTTGCTGTCTGGCGATAAACTATTGAGAAATACAGCCTTGAGGGATAAGGTAAAAGTAAAAGGAATCCTTTATATTTTTGAATCATTGATTAATGGTGAAATGCTTTCTTATTCTAAGGCTGCAGATAAACTAGAGGAACTCATTAACTCCGGTTCTCGCCTTCCTTTGCGAGAATGTAAAAGGCGTATTGAGATATGGAGAAATATTTAGGAGATAACCTCTCTATAATTTCCCAAATGCCTTTTTCATTGCTTCTTTTTCCATTTCCTTATTAGTGCCCATGTACCGGCGTAGCGTTTTGTCTTGTGTAATACCAGCATTCTTTTTAGTTAGGTTAATATCCTTTGTGGTGTTATAAAAATTGCTGATAAAAGTCTTCCTGGCATTATGAGAGCCAATTAATTTATATTTAGGTGCAATGTTTTCAGTTTCTACACCTTTAGGAAAAGTTTTATAAATTGTTGGTGTTTTTATTTCTGCAATTTCGCAACATTCCTTTATGTATTCATTAAAACGTTGATGGCTTATTTTTGGTAATGCTTTATATTTTCCCTGATAGCGTTTAATTATTTCAACTGCTTGGTCTGGCAGTTCAATATCGAGCGAAATTTTCGTTTTGTTTCTTAGTTTGGTTAGTGTGCCATTGTTAATATGTTCGTGTGTTAATGAATCTAGATCGGAAAATGCAAGGCCTGTGAAACAACCAAAGCAAAATTTATCCCTTACCTGGTTTAATCGTTTGCTTTCAAAATCTTTGTGATACAATGTTGAAAGTTCATCCATTGTAAGGAATATTATAAGTGGTTCTTTCTCAGTTGCTGAGAATTCCTTGAAACCTTTTTCATTATGGTACTTCATTTTTAAACTCCAGTTCAAAAAGAACTTTAGTTTTTTAATAGCTGTTGCAAAAGTATTCCAACCTAATCCTTTTTCATTTAAAATGTAAAGTTGGTACTTCTCAAAAAATACATTGTTGATTGTTGAATAGTCGATATAATACCCGGTTTCTTTTTCAAACTTTTTCAATTTGGTGTAATATAGTTTATAGCTCTGTTTGGTTTTAGGTTCTACTTTTCGTGTATCTAAATATTCATCGTAGGCTAGCCAAAACTCTTTCTCAGAAAAACTTCTTTCACCCTTTAAAAAACGCTTAATTATGTCCGGTGTTATTACTGTTTTGTTTATTTCGCATAACCTAATGAATTCAATAAATTCATATTGTAAGTTATCTAAGATCTGATTTATTAATTCAAATCCATTTTTTTTACCTGGCCTTGGTGGGCGCACACGTTGTTTTTTGCTATTCCAATCGGTCGGTAATACATGTTCTACGATTTTGGATAAATCCTTATAATTAATAGCCACATTTGCCTTAATCGGAGCTAGCCCGGCTTTGTTCCGGTTGTGTTTGTCAATGTAATAAGTTAACTTTGGTTTAATCTGTTTTGGCATAGCATTCTATTTTTTCCAAAGATAGTTAAAGAGTCTTTTAAAGAGGGAATAATGAATGAAAATAAACATTTTTAAATTCATTTAAGATATAAACTATGCTGTTATCTCCTGTTTAATAGTGTTTTAATTGCCTTTAGTAAACTATGTGAAAATATACAATAATCCCTACCTGGGGAGCTGATTAAATAAATAACTTGCTGATGTTCAGTGAGTTATTTTTGTTTAAAGAGGGGTTTAAAGAGGGATTAGTGTTTGAAACATTGACTATTTTTTCGTGCTTAGAATGATTCTAGGTAACTGTTTTGACTGACATTAAAAAACTTAACTATGCCTGAAAATCAATTATTTAAGCATTTAATGTGTCGCTTTTATTGACATACTCTCTTTAAGTACCCCGCCCCGCCCTGAAATGGTTTCGTAATTACGAAACAAAAAAAAAGCGTAATATGCTACGCTTTTAATTTCTTATAGTACTCAAAAAAAGTAAATTGAATTGACATTTAAATGAGATATTCGGTTAATAGTAAGTCAGCTTAAGTAATATGTTTTACTTTACCATTAGAAATTAATCTTGCTCATTATGTCTTCGTATGTTTTCTCATGCTGCTTAAACTCCTGAACAGATATAGAAAACTCCTTATTTGCAAATCTGTTAAGGGCAATTGTAAGTTCCTTTGCTGTTTGCTGATCAATTCCGCTTGTGTTCATTTGTTCTGAATTCTCTGATCCTAAAATAGATTTGACTGGATATTTACCATTTGCATAACCAGGAACTCGACCATCGCGAACAGCATAAATAGCATCCATTATCTCGGGGTAATTCAGGTTAATGTCGCGGGTAGTCAGCCCGTCAATCACGGTCTCGGGTTGCCCGGGTACCTCATTAAAAAGCGCATAGTGTGGTTCATTTCCATACATTCCAGTTTGTAATCTTGGATATTTACCATCAGCATAACCTGGTTTGTCGTTATTCTTTTTGTCTTTGAAACTAGAAATTGTCGTGCCTACAATTCCGGCAATGCTTGCAGCTGCATTAATTGTATTTATGGTTACCCATGGTTGACCAAAAGTGAGTGGACTTGCCGCAGCAGCCTTGGCATTTGCAATTCCGGTTTGGAATATAATTTGAGCAATTGCAGCACTTTTTTCTACTGCAATAGCCGCAATTTGAGCCGCAGAACCTTCTTTAAACATAGACGCTAAAGCTCCTGCAATCTGACTAATGGCACCGGCATAAGCAACTTTTAATTGTTCCCGGGCTTCGTTAATTTCTTCCTCAGTTTTGAAGGCTTTTGCTTCGTTGCCTAAACGTTCTTTAATTTGCTGATTCAGAAAATCTGTCCACTCTTCCTCATTACGGGCTTTTTCAGCAAACCTTTCGGCTTCGGCTGCCATCTCTGCATCTATGGCGGCATAATCAAAAACTTCTCCTTCGGTAATCTCTGCAAAAGAAGTAGGAAGTAAACCACCGCCGCCACCTATGTTTTCCTTAAAATTCCATGTTTTCCCATCCCACTCGTAAACTACATTGCCAACCGTTTTTAAAGAGCCAATTGCCGGATCGGTCGTGGGAGTAAGATTTTTAGATGTTAACCCAAGTATAGCCTTATTGAGTTCGATTTCTTCAGTAATTAATTCCGAAAACCTGGAACGAATAATTTGAAGTTTCTTTGGCAATAAGTCCATTGCATTTAATGCGGCAATTTCACCGTCCGATAATAGTGATCGATATTTTGTAGGATCTGTTTCTCCTGCTATTTTTGTGCGGGCTTCTGCAGCAATGTTTTCATATTTTGCGATCTGCTTTAGTGCATCTAATTCTGCCAATTTTAATTCCATTCGCTCCTTGTAGTTTTCTTTTAGAGCATCTTCTTTTATAGCCAACAAAATTTTACTTTCATATTCGTTATTTACCTCTTTCAGTCGGTCGCGTAATTGCTCATTGGTAAGTTTCTCGGTATCTAGGTTTTTTAAAAAATCGGGATATTTACGTTGAAGTTCCGCAACAAGTGCATTTCTTGTTTCTTGTGTATTATTCGCAAGTGTAATAGAATCAACCAAAAGATTTACTTCACTTCTTTCCTTTTGCAACGATTCTGCAGGCGAACTAGCTATCATTTTCGAAAATGCCGATGCTACAGAACCGGCAACTTTATACAATCGGGTCATTGCAGGGCTCAAATTATTACCTAGTTCAATGGCTGCCAAATGGTACTCGTTGCGGGCCTGTGCCTGTATCGCTTTATTATTGCTTGTATTTTTTACCGCTTGCTCAATTGCAACATTGGTTCCGGTTACGGCTTCGGTATAACGGTTAAATTCAGCCTTGTTTTGTACCAGCAATTCTCCCATTTTGGCATGCTCAACACCAAAAATTGTGGCGGCACTTTCACCGTTTTTATATCGAACTTCCAGTTCTTCCAAAGCAGCATTTACACTAAACACGCCATCTTTATAACCAATCTGTTTTTCCTTCAGTTTTAAAAATACTTTGTCTAAACTGTTACCCGCCAAACTT
>JBFFLX010000083.1:0-15324 GCA_041554435.1 Bacteroidales bacterium | reverse complement strand
TTCCGAATCCAATTTCTTCCTCTGGAAGATTTTAGTTGTTTTTCTCTGATCATAGCCTCTTTTTTAGTATCAAAAAACTCCAAATGAACTACTATCCAAGGTCTGAACTTTTTCGACCACCCTTTACCAAGTTCGTTATGAGATTTAAATCTTGAGATAAGATCTGATGTATAACCTATATAGATTTTATCGAATTTTTGAGAAAATAGTACATATACTGCAAACATAATAAGTAGGTTTAGGGTAAAAAAAAAGCCGGCATTAAGCCGGCTATTGTAGCGGGGGCCAGATTCGAACTGACGACCTACGGGTTATGAGCCCGCCGAGCTACCACTGCTCCACCCCGCAATATATTTTTATAATCTTTTATCAACTTCCACAGGCCAGATTCGAACTTACGTCCGTCAGCCGACGGATATGAGCCCGCCGAGCTACCACTGCTCCACCCCGCAATATATTTTAAGATTTTTTTATCAACTCTTTAGGCAGATTTATTTCGAGAACTCTGAAATCTACCCTGAAAAAAATTTTTGCGATCACTTTATGTCTGAAGAACTACGTACATCATTTAATTAATCAGTGTTTTAAACAATTGCATTAATCAAATTTTGCGGGTGCAAAGATATATTTTGTTTCTTTGCAAAACAAATATTATTAAATTTATTTTGGTGCATAAAGCAGGTTTTGTCAATATTATCGGTTATCCCAATGTGGGGAAGTCAACATTAATGAATGCCTTGGTGGGTCAGAAGTTGTCTATTATTACTTCTAAGGCCCAGACAACCAGGCATCGTATAATGGGAATTGTAAATTCTGATGACTTTCAAATCGTTTATTCCGATACTCCTGGTATAGTAAAAGACCCTTCCTATAAAATGCATGAATATATGAATTCATATATTGAAACTGCATTAATTGATGCTGATATTATATTATTAGTGGTTGAGATGGGTCAGGAATTTGAACAACAAGAGGTTATTGATAAGATTGCAAAGGCAAAAATACCGGTAATTGTTGTAATAAATAAAATTGACTTGTCGAATCAGGAGGCTGTTGTGGAGCAGATTGAAAACTGGAAGACTGCCTTAAATGCGGCAGAAGTAATTCCAGTTTCGGCATTGGAAAATTTTAATGTAGAAAGTGTTTTTAATTCGATACTTGATAAATTACCTGAGAGTCCGGCGTATTTTTCAAAAGAAGATTTTACCGACAGGTCGATGAGGTTTTTTGTTTCGGAAATGATAAGAGAGAAGATTCTTATCAACTACAAAAAAGAGATTCCATATTCTGTTGAAGTAACTGTTGATGAATATAAAGAAGACACTAAATTAATAAAAATCTCTGCACATATTTATACTGCCAGAGAAACACAAAAGGCAATAATCCTTGGCCATCAGGGCAAAGCTATTAAAAAAGTTGGTACCCAGGCAAGAAAAGATATAGAGGATTTCGTTGGAAAAAAAGTTTTTCTTGAACTTACCGTTAAAACTACAAAAGACTGGCGCGATAGTGAAAATTCGCTAAAGCGTTTTGGTTACGGTCAATAAATATACATAAAACTATGAGCAATACATTAGCAATTGTTGGGAGACCCAATGTTGGTAAATCGTCCTTATTTAACAGGTTAACAAAAACCCAGGAGGCAATTGTTGAATCTATTAGTGGGGTTACTAGAGACAGAATTTATGGTAAGAGCGATTGGAATGGGTATGAATTTTCTGTAATTGATACAGGTGGATACGTTCACGGTTCTGATGACACATTTGAGGAGGAGATTAGAAAACAAGTGCTTTTTGCAATCGGAGAATCAGATGCAATAGTTTTTCTTGTTGACATCAGAGAAGGTGTAAGCCCTCTTGACAGAGAGGTGGCAAACTTATTACGTAAATCTAATAAAAAGGTGTTTCTGTCAGCAAATAAGGCTGATGTACCAAATGTTGCTGATCTTGCCGGCGAGTTTTACTCCTTAGGATTAGGCGAAGTATTTCCAGTTTCAGCAATGACCGGAACCGGAACCGGTGATTTACTCGACAAAGTAGTAGAAACATTTAAGGAGAAGACTGATGATGAAGAAAGTGAACTACCAAAAATAGCTGTGGTAGGAAGACCTAATGTTGGGAAATCTTCGCTAATAAATACTTTGTTGGGTGATGAAAGAAATATTGTTACACCAATTGCCGGTACAACCCGTGATTCAGTTTATACACGATATAAGGGCTTTGGCCACGATTTCATGTTGGTGGACACCGCTGGGCTTAGAAAAAAGGGAAAAGTTTACGAAAACATTGAGTTTTATTCTACTTTAAGAACCATAAGGGCAATAGAAAAATCAGATGTGTGTATCATTATGATCGATGCTCAAACTGGCATAGAAAAACAGGATATTAATATTTTTAATCTTGCTCAAAAAAATGGAAAAGGTATTGTTATTGTTGTAAATAAGTGGGATTTAGTTGATAAAGAGACGAATACACACTTAGAATTTGAAAGGTTAATACGTGAGCGTATTGCTCCTTTTAGAGATGTTGATATTGTTTTTACATCTGTGTTAACAAAGCAACGAATCTTCAAAGCCCTGGAACTGGCTAAAGACGTTTACGAAAAGCGCTCTAAAAAGGTTAGTACTTCAAAGCTAAATGAATTATTATTACCTATCATAGAAAATACCCCTCCACCAGCAGCATCGAGAGGAAGATATATAAAAATTAAGTATATTACTCAACTAAAAACTGAAAGAACCCAATTTGTATTTTTCTGTAATTTACCCGATGACGTAAAGGATTCATATAAAAGATTTCTGGAAAATACAATTAGAGAAAACTATGACTTTAGAGGTGTTCCAATACATTTATATTTCCGTAAAAAATGAGAATTGACAAATGGCTTTGGGCTGTCCGCCTATTTAAAACAAGAACTCAGGCAGGGGAAGCCTGTAAAGGCGGAAAAGTAAAAATACAGGGGCTAAATGTAAAACCTTCCAGGGAAATTAAAGAAGGTGATGTTATAGAAATTCAGCAAAAATTCATAAAGAAAACTGTTAAAGTGTTGAATTTGGTGAAAAACAGGGTTGGTCCAAAACTCGTTGACGATTTAGTTAAAGACTTAACTCCTGCCGAGGAATATGAAAGATATGACATGATAAAGCTATTAAATCAGGAAAAGAGAAATAGGGGAGAAGGAAGGCCCACAAAGCGCGACAGAAGAGATATCGATAAATTGAAAAATATCTGATAATTATAATTTCGTCTTATCTTTTATTGTAATTTTGAATAAATATCTAAAAATAATCAAGTTGTTATCATCAAAATCTTTATTAAAGAATTATTGTTGGGAATAGATGATTTCCTTCTGAAAAATATGTGGCAAATGAATAATTTATTAAAAATTTCAAGTTTTCTTTTACTTGTGATAATTCTGAGTAGTTCGTGCGAAAGAGGAATAAAAACTTCAAAAAGTAAATCTTTAAGTATGGCATTTTATAATGTCGAAAATCTTTTTGATACCATTGATGATCCCAATATACCGGACGAAAAATATACACCGGAAAGTGAGTTCAACTGGGCATTCGAAAAATATACTCACAAACTTAATCAGTTGTCGAAAGTAATAAGTTCAATTGATACTTTAAATGGTTTTCCTGCCATTATAGGCCTTAGCGAGGTGGAAAATATTGACGTTCTTAATGATTTGATTAGAAATCCACTATTGGGAAAAGCAGATTATAAAATAATCCATAAGGATAGTCCGGATGAGAGAGGTATTGATGTTGCTATGTTGTATCAGGAGAAGTATTATAAACCCATAGAAAATAAATTTATCTATGTTAATCTTCCGGATTCAGGGAATACTACCAGGGATATTTTATACTCCAAAGGTATTTTTGCAGGGGCAGATACGGTTCACATATTTTTCAACCATTGGGTTTCACGATGGGGAGGGCAGGAAAAAACAGAGCCCTTAAGAATTTTTATAGCAAAATTGCTTAAGCATGCCACCGACTCTATCATGCAGGAAAACCCTGGCGCATTAATTATTATGGCTGGTGACTTAAATGATAATCCCACTGATATAAGTGTTTTTGATGTTCTTGCCGCACATAAACCAGAGGCGCCAATTGAAAATTCAAAACTATATAGTCTTGCGCTTTAAAAATATGAAAATGGAGAAGGATCAATATACTATAAGGGTTGGAGTATGTTCGATCAATTTATAGTTTCATCATCGCTGTTTAATATTGAAAACGATGTGCATTTATCTGCTCAAGCACAAAATGTAGTGAAATACGATTGGATGTTATTTAAACCAAAAAATGGTGAAGCCCGACCAAATCGCACTGCAGCTAAAAACTATTATGGTGGATTTAGTGATCACCTGCCAGTGATGATATATCTGGAAGTTAAATAATAAATAAACTTACTTATCGAAGTTTTCTTCTTTTACTAGTTTGCCTTCGTTATTATAGAATTTCCAGTTACCAGATTTCGATCCATTAGTATATTCTCCTAAATAATATACTTTACCATTGGGATGATAAGTTGTTGTAACTCCATTACGAAGTCCGTCCATGAAACTTCCTTCACTCCAAAGAACTCCATTACGGCGATATGATTTCCATAATCCATCACGTTTACCGTTTTTTAAATTTCCTTCTTTTAATAAAGCACCGTCTTCGTAATATTCTTTTTCGTACACAGCAATGAGTTTGTCGCCTCTAACCTCAAATGTTTTAACAACCTTTGGATTGCCATTGGTATATGAAGTTATTACGTGATCACCATCTGGTTCTTGTTTTACTTCTTTCTTTAACTCATCATTTGCTTTTGTACCCTCGGTTTTGTCATTCGCACATGAAGCCATTAAAAACAGGCTCAAAACGATCATCAATAATTTCTTCATTTTAATTTTTATTTATGATTAAATAATAATCTTTTTCCTTTAATATTTTCGTTAAAAGCCCCATTGTCATAAACTAAATTACCATTTACAAGGGTTTTAACAACTTTTGATTTAAATGTTTCGCCTTCAAAAGGCGACCATTTACTTTTGTATACAATATTACTTTTATCAACTTTCCATTCACTGTTTAAATCAACAAGCACTAAATCAGCAAAATAACCTTCGCGAATAAAGCCTCGTTTTTCAACTCTAAACAGGTCCGCCGGATGATGGCACATTTTTTCAACTACTTTTTCTATGCTAAAGATGCCATTTTTTACCATTTGAAGCATGGCTACCAAACTATGCTGTACCAGTGGGCCTCCAGAGGGAGCCATGAAATATGGCTTTGTTTTTTCTTCTTCAGAATGAGGAGCATGATCGGTTGCTACAACATCGATGGTATTATTATTTACTGCCAAACGAAGTGCTTCTCTGTCTTTTTTTGATTTAATAGCTGGATTCCATTTTATGAAATTACCTTTTTCTTCATAATCTTCATCGCTAAACCAAAGGTGATGAACACAAACTTCCGCAGTAATATTTTTCTCTTTAAGGGGGATGTCATTACGGAAAAGTTCCATTTCATCTGCAGTTGTTAAATGCAGTATATGTAGTCGTGTTCCATATTTTTCTGCCAATTTCACTGCCTTTGATGAACTCAAAAAGCAGGCTTCTGCTGATCTTAATTCCGGATGTATTTTTGTTGGTGCATCAACACCATATTTTTTTAGGAATTTCTGATTGTTATTTTGAATAGTTTCTTCATCCTCACAATGAGTAGCAACCAAAGTAGGCGCTTTTTCAAAAATTTCCTCAAGAGCCTTTTGCTTATCAACAAGAAGATTGCCCGTTGAAGACCCCATGAATACCTTTATACCACAAACATTTTCCGGGTTTACTTTTATAATTTCATCAATATTTTCATTGGATGCACCCATATAGAATGAATAATTTGCCAATGAATTTTGAGCGGCTTTGGTATACTTTTGTTCCAAAATATCAAGTGTTACAGCTGGAGGATCGGTATTTGGCATTTCCATATAACTTGTAACACCTCCTGCTACAGCAGCTTTGCTTTCTGAATAAATATCGCCTTTATAAGTAAGTCCAGGATCACGGAAATGAACCTGATCATCGATAAGACCGGGTAATAAAAAAAGACCTTCAGCAGGGATTATTTCATAATCGTTATAATTATTATCAGACTGCTCAGTAATTTTTTCAATTTTGTCGTCAAGAATAAACAGGTCACCAACGAAGGCTTTCCCTTCATTAATAATAGTAGCTCCCTTAATTACTTTTTTCAACGACATAATATTATACTGTTTTAACAGGCTTAATTTTACCCAAGATACCTCTAATACTCAACTGCATAACTCCAAATATTGCTTCTCTGAAAATGCTTTTATTCATTTTCGAAGTTCCTTCGGTACGATCGGTAAAAATTATTGGAACCTCGGCAACATTAAAACCCAGTTTTACAGCTGTGTATTTCATTTCAATTTGGAATGCATACCCAATGAACTTAATCCTGTCCAGGTCAATAGTTTCTAAAACTGTCCTCGACCAGCAAACAAATCCTGCAGTTGTATCCATTATTTTCAAGCCGGTAATAATTCTTACGTAAGTAGATGCAAAATACGACATCAATACTCTGCCCATAGGCCAGTTTACAACGTTTACACCTTTTATATACCGGGAACCAACAGCAACGTCAGAACCTTTATTTTTGTTTGAATCGTAAAGTCGAACAAGATCGTCGGGATTATGGGAAAAGTCGGCATCCATTTCGGTTATGAAATCGTAATGTTTTTCCAGAGCCCATTTGAAACCATCGATATATGCAGTTCCAAGGCCAAGTTTGCCTTTTCGCTCCATGATAAATAAATTATCAGGGAACTCTTTCATTAAATTTTTAACAATATCAGCCGTCCCGTCGGGGCTGTTATCTTCAACGATAAGTATATCAAATTGCTTCTCAAGTTGCATTACATACCTGATTATCTTTTCGATATTTTCCTTTTCGTTGTACGTTGGTATAATTACTAAATTATCAGTCACTTAATATATTTTTGCGCAAAAATAAAAATAAAGGGATAAACTAAGGGATAATAACGAAACTTGATTAACAATTATTATAAAAAGCATGCTATTTTCTTTAAAAAAGTAAATCTCCCACAGGAAAATAAATTAAATTCCTGGGGAGATAGTAAATATTAAAAAATATTTTTATTCTACAATAATTTTATGGTTGATTTCACCAAGATTAGTTTTAAGTTTTAAAACATAAAATCCCTTTGAAAAATTACTTACATCCACAATGTATTTATTTGATCCTTCTGTTGCCAAAATACTTTTATTTTGGATTTGCTTTCCGGAAATATCAGTAATAATAATGTTTATTTCAGTATTTTTTAATAATTTGAAATCGATATTTAATTTATCTCGTGAAGGGTTAGGATAAATATTTATTTCAGACTTATCAAAAAGTTCCTCTAAACCAACGAAAGAAAAAGAAGTAGTATATTCTTCCATCACATTACCTACCAAGTCGGTAACATTGTTTATGGTTATATTATAATTTTCACCAGAAGTTAGTGAACTAATTGTAAGGTTTACTTGTGCTTTATTAAAAGCATGTTGAGTAACATTTTCAACAGTAATGCCATTATCAATTACGTAATTGTTAGTGTTCTCTGCCGTTGTAGTTTCAACATCTTCATCAAAAAGTATTTTGATATTAGTATTTAACACAGGCTCTAAAGAAGCAACAGTTGGAGGGGCAAAATCGCCTCCCTCAGTTACATCAGTTTCAAACCGTAATTCAATTTTCCACTCATCAAAATCATAGTTCATGGGGCCAGTGATATCATATGCAACACCTTCGGTAGGTTCATATTCGAATATGGATGTGTTATGGATTTTGAGCATTCCACTACCGTCATTAACTTTCCACATATAATAATCGCCCTGATAGTTAGCATCAGTACAAGTAGCATTATAAACTTTAGTCAATACACTTTCGTATCCTTCAGTAATATTTCCTGTTTCAGCATCTACCGGATCAGGTAAATTATTATTAGATGAAATGAAATAATAGTCTGTAATATCTGACATTTCTGTTTTTCCAAAATACTCACTTATTTTACCTGTAATAACTATACTATCACCAACGGCAGGGTTTCTTCCTGATTCATAAATAAACAAGCCATTCCATAAACCACTTCCGTCTTGTATAAAGTAGGAGGTTCCGAAATTTGCTGTCACCACACCTGATGTACTTATCGTTTGGCCCTCATAAGGAGAATCATCCTGTTGTCCTTGAATATCATAAATAGAAACTAAGTCCCCTGTAAAAATTTTTGGAACATAGAAATTATAAACTACCGATGAATTATCGTTTTCACCATCGTTCGCATGTATACTGTAATAAATTGTTGCATCTTCTGCTTGTCCGGGTATTGTGCCCGTAAAAAGATCACCATTTGCAGTCATTTCTACTTCATATTCCAGGTTATCGTAGGAGGTTCCCCAATTAATGGTAGCATCAGTAGCCAATTTTGATAAAGTATGAATAGTTGCACTAATTTGAATAGGTTCCTGAGCAACAACAATTGCCGGACTTATATTAATATTATCAATAGACAATGGATTTGCTACTTGCTCACCCCAAATCATTTGTGCCCACTCAGGGTAATCGATAAATGGATTTCTATTATGTTGAAATGAAAAAATAGCATTGTTTCTATTTCTTTCAAAATCATCCGGGGGATCTTGCAGGTTCCACTGCAATAAAGTGGAAAGTTTACCATGTTGTGCATTAGGATATGTATTTACCCAGTCTACTACTTCCAGATCAATTTCTCCATTTCCGCCTTCATACCTGGTTGCCATATAAAAAATTATTCTGGCAATATCACCTTTCACAGCATCTCTGGGTTCCCAGGTGGAATCGGTATAATAGCATCCTGTAGCTTCTGGATGTTGAGTGCCTCCGTTGTCGAAATCCTTATTACTTCTATCTACATTTACCGAAGCATCTGCAGGCTTTAAATTATGAACATCGCTGTACATTGGGAGCCAATCGACGAAATTTCCATGAGATTTTGCCCAAACGTGTTCGCGGTTAATATGGTTGCCACCAGTACCAAAATCACTAGCATCGTGTGATCTGCCGGTATAAACTAATATCAGATTATCCGGATTATTCGGATCTACATCTGACTGTTTAAATATTTCTTTTGAAATATAATATGAGTAAGGAGTATGTCCTTTAATTATGTTATGAAGTGTAGTTTTAAGCTCTTCACCACTTTTAGCCGATGTACCATTGTAATAGCCGGTTTGCTGACTAAACAGCAGCCCTGTGCTGGCAAGGACAAATAATACTGTTATTAATTTTTTCATTTCTAATTTTTAATGTCTATTCTATAATATTCTAAATTTTATAAACTCACTTTCAGAGAAACAATAAATCTTCTACCCATCCCCATAAATACACTGGCTGAATTTGCATCAAATCCACTTGATCCCTGGCTTAAATAAGTATCGTTATTCTGAGCATCAGTGACATATTTGTCATTTAAGAGATTCAATATACTTCCTCTTAGTTGGAAATTAACATCTTTAATATTCCAGGAATAACCTGCATTGAAATCGACCATATAATAATTTGGTATTTTCCAAGACTGACGTGGGTTGCCATCTTCATCAAATGAAGGTGATTCCGGCACCGAAGGGTCATAATCCAATGGGTTAAATTCAGCATAATGTTTTCCGAACCAGGTAAAGGAACCTGAAACATAAAGCCCACGAATGATTTCCCACCTTAAACTTTCTCTGTTCTGAAATTGTGCAGCATCACCAACGTATAAGCCTCTTGCATCGAATGCTCTTTTACCTACTAATTGATTATTATCGTTGTAAATAAGTGCAGTATCCTTGGAAGTCCATTTCCAGTCGCCTAAAGACAAAATGCTTTCTAAAGTTAGATTTTTGCTTATCCTATAACCAAATTCTAATTCAACACCTTTATGAAGTGCATTCATATTATTTATATTTATGGTATATCTGATTTCAGGATCAACAGGGTCGGTCATATACTGTTTTCTGTCGGCAGGTTTATTTTCCCAAACTGTATAGTAAGTATTAAAGTTAAAAGTCATTCTGGGTAAAACATAACTATATCCCAGTTCGATAGCTTTAACTCTTTCATTTTTAATACTTAAAAACAAATTATTTTCATAGTCATATACATTTGCAAATCTCTGTGCTTTAGATAAGTAACCCAGATTAATAAATGCATTCATTTGTTCATTGATATTGTAATTTGCTCCTCCTTTAAGAGTAAAGCCGGGAAAATAGTTCCATTCTGTTTGGTTTGTTTTTAAACCATCGGAATTATGGTCATAGGTAACTCCATTATAGTTTACTGTAGATCCATGCTCGATTAAAAGAGTTGTATCTCCAACTTTCAGAGTTTTTGGTATAAAGTAGTCGATTCGCTTATAAGCTGACATGGATCCACTAAGATTAACAAATGCAGTTAGGTTTCCTATTTGATATTTTACTTGAGCAAAAACACCACCCCAGTTTACTATTGCATCATTATGGTAAGCTATTATATCCCCGACATATTTTTTTGTAGTATCACTTTCGTTTTTATTACTTCCATCACCAAGAAAGTAATTTCCACCCAGAAGATCATCTACTTGGCGATAGTGTTCTCCTTTATAAGTTCTTAAATCAATTCCTCCCGATAATGTGAAAACATCATTAATTTTATAATCAAATGTAGAAAGTAATCCCAGCCAAAAGTGATTATTAACGGCATTACGCATAATGTCGGATGATAATTTGTTTTTATTAAAGTAGGGCGGAATAATATTTAAATTTGAATTATAGGTTTTCTGCAAGTTTACCTGATTTGCTTCTGTATCCAGAGATGATGAATTTGAAAAAGAAGTTCCACCACCGCTTCCAATAGATAAATAAGCGACATTAGAAACATAGAGTTTGTCGTTAACACTCCAAAAATCCCTTAAACTAAACATAGGTTTATGGTAATAATTATTTGCAGTACTTGTTCTCCCTGCTCCAGGAAATATGGTGTCGGTATCGGTAATATATGCCCTGTTTAAGTATCCCCAGTTTGGATTATATCTCAGTCCCATATCAAGAGGTACCTGTTTGTCTATCAAATTATTAACATAATCTGATGTCATACCATTCTCCAGTGCAAAAGTTGTATCGTAAGCCGACATTCTTTTCTTATAACTCCTTTGTCCGTGTTTTTGCGGCGCACCCATTGCCGTCACGCTAAGCACATGTTTTCCTATTTCCTTATCAACACGTAAAAAGTAAAACCATCCTTCAGTCCATGTTTGGTCTACCCATCCATTACCTTTTTTATAAGAGCCGGCAAATGTTACTCCCCAGCCATTATCCAGTCTTCCTGTAGTCAATCCCAAAGAAGTTCTGGTATAACCATCAGAACCAATTTCCTGTTTTAAATTTATTCCTTTTTTAGCTTCTATACCTTTAGTGGTGATATTGATAGTTCCTCCAACAGATGGTATTGCAAGTTTTGACATCCCTAAGCCTCTTTGTACCTGAGTGCCTCTCATTACAGCATCAAGCCCAAACCAGTTAGACCAATAAACCCAGCCATTTTCCATATCATTTACAGGAATACCATCGAGCATGACTGCCACATTTCTTTGGTTAAAACCCCTTATGTTTATACGTGCATCGCCATCACCTCCACCAGATTGTGTGGCATAAACACCTGGTGTGGAATTCAATATTAATGGTATATCACGAGCAGCTAGTTGTTCTTCAATTTCTACAGGGGTAATATTTGAAAATGCTATAGGCGTTTCTCTGGTTTTTGCCAGGTCACCAACTACAGTAACTTCATCTAAGGTTAGTGTTTTTAGTTCAAAAGTCAGATAAATGTTTTTGTTGTTTACAACAATATGCTTTGTTTGTTTTATAAAACCGATATATGATATTTCAAGGTCGTATTCACCTTTAGGGAGGCTTAAATTGAAAACTCCGTCAATATCAGTAACAGTGCCTTTTCCTGGTCCGTAAATAACATTTACCCCAATTAGAGGTTCTCCAACACTATAATCTGTTACTAATCCGCTAACTTTATAGTTTTGAGCCAACGAATATAAACTGAATCCCAGAAGGCAAATTAAAACTAAGTAAAACTTTTTCATACTGTTTGTGGTTAATTCCGACATTAGTTTAGTCAGTAAAGGCTTCAAGATATTCTTGAAGCCTTTAAAAATAATATATGTTTTTTGCTTATTGGAAAAGTAATTTTTTCGTTCTGCTTATACCCGATTCAAGTTTTACGGTTATAAATAGTAGTCCTTTAAAATCTTCTTTAGCGGAGAAGTTGCCACTATAAGTATTAGCTCCCAATTCAATTCTTTCCATAATCCTTCCATTAAGATCAAACATCTCAATATATCTGATAGGTTCATCTGACTCTACAGTAAAGTTGTTATTATTAACGGGATTTGGATATATATCCACATTAACTTTTACCTTGTTTTCATCTATACCAAAAGTAGTGCAGTTGCAATTATGAAAACCAAGTGAGTCGAAAGTATTTTCAGCAAGAGAATCCCATTGTTGAGTTACAACAAAATAAGGGTCTGGATTTTCGGTAACACCATAGGATACTTCAGCCTTTCTCATTAAAGTATGGTCTTTAGTCCATGATAACCAGAATAAAGGGCCAACAATATAGTTTGAAATAGTATATTCGGTTGGATTACCGCCGCTATTATACACTATAGTAGTGTCGTTATATTCACCCCAACCGTTGTCATCGCTAGTCATTGGTGGACCTATAAATCCGAAAACATCAATTATTTCTCCTGTTATTTTTTCAAGAGTAACAGCGTCATTGCCATTAAAATACATCATCTTATTTACTTCATATACTGGGCAAAGGAAGATGTCTGCTTTTTCCTGAAGGGCTGGATCTACTGGCTGTTCAAATCCAATACCATCCGGATTACGCTTGTCAAGAACCACAACAAAAGTACCCTTAGATTCAATAGTTCCACTAAGTTCAACCGCATTTGGCTCATAACCTCCATTTGAATATCGAACTAACTGATAGTCAGAAAGGTCAATAGCCTCAAGCGTTGGATTATAGATTTCAATAGCTTTATTATTCCCCGAGCCTTCAACGTACTCCGAAATAAATAAATCTGTACAATCTTGTGCGAATAAGCCTATAGTTGCAATCGCAAAAAGAGTAAAAAGTAAAAATTTTCTCATATTATATAGTTTTAATAATTTCTTATGATATTTGATACAAAAATAGCAACAATTATATTCCAAAACCGAATAACAAAATATTTAACAAAATAGTATTATTTATATTGGTATCGTGAAGAAAAAAGAACTTCCCTCACCAATTTTACTTTCAGCCCATATTTTGCCATCGAGCCTTTCAATAAATTCTTTACATAATACTAAACCTAGACCTGAACCTCTCTCTCCAGTAGTTCCTATGGTGCTTATGGATGGCTTTGAATTTAATAATAATTCAAGATTTTTCTCATCAATTCCTATCCCCGTATCTTTTACACAAATTTCAATATAATCATTATGTTTTGTGGAAATAACGCTAATTTCACCTCCCTTATTTGTAAATTTAATGGCATTTGCTATTAGGTTTCTTATAACTATTTGGAAAATTACCTCATCCGATTTAATGGTCAATTTTTCATCCATATTGATATTGAAACCAATATTTTTTTCCTTCATGGATGATTCAAGAGTTTTTATTATACGGTTTATAGTTTTAAATGGCCTGAAAGTTAGCATATTAGTGCTGGATTCGTTCATTTGTACTTTTGCCCAATGAAGTAGGTTGTCAAGTAAATTGTATGCGTGAATTATGGATACATTTAATTTTTGGATTATTTCTTTTGTCTTTTCCGGACTTAGGAAGTCGTACTCCTTATTTATAAAATCAGTAAAAGAAATAACATTGCCTATGGGCCCCATCAAGTCGTGAGCAATAACTTTGAAAATCAAATCTTTAGTAGTATTTAACTGTGAGAGTTCTTTGTTGTTTTTACGAATCTGTACATTAATAAATTTTAATTTTTCACTTAAAACTTTCTTTTGATGATTTTTGTAAAGAAATAAAATCAAAAGCAATAAGAGAATGATGGTTCCTATGCCTAAAAACCACATTAATTGGTTTTTAAAATCTATCTTCCTTTGCTGAATTTCCTTATCTTTCAATAATTGTTCATTTTTGAATTGGGCATTTTTTAGTTCAGTATATTCAATGTGCGACTTAATTTCTTTATTTATTAAACTGTCGTTGTAGAGTTTGTTTAATAAAAGGTATTTATAGGCACTATCGTAACGATCAAGTTTTTTGTATGATTTTGATAATATGAGTGCTGCTGATTGGATATCCCATTTTGTTTCTAATTTTTTAGATAAATTGAAAGCAATTTTGCCGTATTTAATGCTTTTTAAATAATTTCCTTTTTCATAGAATAAGTTAGCCATTCCATCATGAGCAAATGAATAATCCCACAAATTTGTTGTGTCTTTTTGATTTATAATTTTATCAAACATATTCTTTGCCAGATCGTAATTACCGGTAGCCGTATAGATATTTCCTTTTAAATTATAGACTCTTGTGTTTTCTTTTTCTTGTTTGAGTTTAGTGTATATTTCTATTGCTTTATTGGCAAAAATTAATGCACTATCATGTCTCATAAATTCATTATAGGTTATTCCAAGATTAAAATAATTGGTCCCAAGAAGTAAACTATCTCCAACTTCTTCACATAGTTTTATTGATAACCTGTGATATTTAACTGTTTTTTCGAAATTGTTATAAACATTATATATCATACCGATATTATTATAACTTACTGCTAAACCCCTGGCGTCATTTATCTCAGAATAAACTTCTAATCCATTTGTAAAATAATCTAAAGCCAAATCATATTGTCCCTTAACATAATAACTTCCCCCTATTCTATGTAAAATTTCACCCTTAAATAATTTGAAATTATTTTTGTCGGCTAACTCAAAAGCTAGTTCTAAATAGTATTTTGATGAATCAGGCTTATTGTATTTTAATTGCTGGCTTTTAATCTTATAATCTACAATTTTTATACTGTCGTTGGTCTTACTTCTTTGTGAGTATTCCTGGCCGTTTACCATAAAGGCAAGGAAAAACAATAAGTATAAAAATAAACTACAGATTAGTAGTTTATTAAAGTTGCTTTTCAAAATTAATAAGTTGCTCACTATATGATAAATTTTAATTGAGAGAACCACAAATTTACAATAATAAAATTGAATTATAATAATTATTATAAATAA